>JBFLXN010000329.1:0-1418 GCA_040755715.1 Candidatus Edwardsiibacteriota bacterium | reverse complement strand
CAGAACTTTGTTAAATTTTGTTAGGCAGCGAGTCGGATTGTTCTTTTAAGTTTAAGATGATTTTGATAGATTTCATAGTTTTGTTTAATCCAGAGAGCCTGGTAAATAGAGTTGATATTCCGGAACAGAAGAAGTTGCTCGCCAATAGTTTTTGGTTGTTGGGCAAAGGTCTTTGAAAACGAGCCATTGAGTTTACAGATGAGCAAAAAGGTGTAGGCAAGAGAAGCCAGATGCCAGTGACGGGAGATTGACTTGAGAGAGCGGACTTGATAGTGGTCAAAAGCGACATTTTCTTTAAGGTCTCTAAAGATACATTCAATAGACCATCGTAGAGCATACTTAGAAATGACTTGAAGCGGGGAATAAGACAGGTGATTAGAGACAAAAACATGAACATCTTTAGGGTCATCTTTAGACCATTTACCGATAGCGATAACGATTAAGAATTTACCAGGCAGGTCTTTGAGTTTAGCGGTAAAAGAATAAGTATAAAAGGACTTATTTTTTTTAGAGGGAGTAGGAACCGTTACCCATTTGAATTTATCAATGGGGATGAGTTTAACCAGTTCATCTGCGCGAACCCATTTTCCTTTAAAAGAAATAAGTCTGGTAGATTCCGATTCAGTGATAAATGAGAGATGAGCATCCTGAATGTCTTCAATTAAATCATTAGAGAAATACCAGTTATCCAGGACGATATCGCTGAAGGATATATTTTTAGAGCGGGCATCATCAATAAGTTCTTTGGCAAGTTGGTGTTTGGATTTGAAGTCAAAATCATCTTTACCGAAAAGAAATTCTTCTTTAGGTTTGTATGGCTTGAGGTTGATGGGGTAGCGTTTAACAGAGTCAGCATAAGCTGAGACGACCACGACATTACATTTGGTTTCAATCCGTTCAGTGCCGTAATGCTGGATTTTAACCCCTTCGGTTTTATAGCCCCATTTCTTACAGCCAGTGTCATCAATAACCAGGACACCTTTGTGAGATGACTTTGTAGGGCGATTGGATTGAAGGATTTGGATACGACAATTATTAAGTTTTTCTTCATCCCATTTGGCTTCAGAGATGAAATACTGCATATTCTCATAATTGGCATGGATAACATTAGCCGTAATAGACTGGATATTGGTTCTTTTCAATTGCAGGAACAGACCATTAACGTAAAAAGAGAAGCATAAGAAAGCAGGTTTAGTAAAAGCATCTTTGAATTTATTGAGGAATCTTTGTAAAACAGGTGGGTTAATGTAGATGAAATTTATCATAGGTTTTACCTCCGTAATTGTTTTGTGAATAATAACGGGATAAGACCTATGATTGAAATTATACCAAAAATATTGGGGATACGCAAAAAACAGGAAATGATGCAAAATAATGAACTTAATTTTGGAAAAGATTGAAAATAATTGAGAATTGAG
>JBFLXN010000328.1:0-1429 GCA_040755715.1 Candidatus Edwardsiibacteriota bacterium | reverse complement strand
AAATCTCTCAATTCTCAGTTCCCGTTTTTTATAGAATGAATCCAAAGACTTGATAGTCTTTTCCCAATCTGACAGGGATTGATAATTGTATTTTGGGAAAAAGTCAATACTCGTCCTACCAACATATTGATAATGACTGTTAGTATTATTGGGTTTATGCATCATTCTTTTAAGCAAAGGCACTAATTTCAAAGAAAGTTTCATTTTATTATCATCGTGTGAAGTCCAGTGCAACGCGTTATACGTTGCCCCCAAAATTAGGTCTATGTATTGAATAAGATGAGATCTCTTGTCTGTCGATTTGCGATGATCAGAATTAATAAACTCAATCCTTTTACAACTAAATCCGATTTTCCCATCATCCCTACCAATGCGGAAGATCGAGTGCCAGGGGAAATAGGCACCCGATGACATCTCTGATTGATCGTGAACAATAGATTTAATTTCGATGGTTTCATATTTACTAAAGTAACTTTTCACTGATTTAAGAACTGCTGTCCTAAAAAAGCGGTTATAAATTTTCTCGAACCTATCACTGTGTTTTGCCTCCCCAAAATAAGAGTAATCCAATCGCATTAAGTCCAATCCAAGGATATAAAAGTATGTTAAATGGGTGTCTGTGAGCAAAAAATCAAGCCATCGACTGGCGATAAAATATTGGTCCATCGAATCTGTTTTTTGGTAGTGAACTTCTTTATCATTTTTTTGATGATACTTACAGAAAGGAACGCAGGCAGCCCATGACTTTGTCCCTTTCGGGTTTCCACACCGTTTGTCAAGCAACTTGGAGATAAGTTCCTCTTCAGTTAAAGCTGGAACAATGAGTATACCAATATAAGCCCATTTCTCATTACCTAAAATAGGGTCGATAATATCGACTTCCTTAATTTCGTCGCAATATAGATTCAAAGTAATTTGATTGGTCATAACACCTCTTACAATGACTTGCAAAGGGGCTAACGAGCGAATAAATCAAATTGGAATATTGGCTCATATTGGATATATTCGACTTGTTTCCCAGTCTTCCTTCATATTTAGAGAACATGCACCGGTTATTGCTTATAACGATTCAGAAACCGCTAACCAGGCTCTATAAGCACGCCGTAGTTCGCCCTAAGTCAAGCCGATGTCGCGTCGGACCGGAGCACTGTAACCCTGGAAACTTTCGGTAGCAAGAGTCCGTTTTTACGGTTTGGGACCATCCGGCAGGAAAGGCTATTTCCTCTGTCTGTGTGATGCCGCCAGGTGCCTTGATCTGCAAAAAGGTAGGCAAAGCCTACCCTACGATTACTAAAACGAGTGAATTTTAAGGTATTAGTTCTCAAGAAGACTATCGGCAGGTCCGCAAAGAAAAACATCTTAACCTTTAATACAAAGGAAACCGCTGAGGATGCGGAGAAACTATACAACGTCCAAAGACCCTCTCGAG
>JBFLXN010000327.1:0-1433 GCA_040755715.1 Candidatus Edwardsiibacteriota bacterium | reverse complement strand
CCGATGATATAGTGCATACAAACCTCCTTTTTTAGTGGGGGTAAACATTAAGTTTATCCAATTGTAATTATATCATCGGCTTAGAGAAATTTCAAGCTTTAAAAAAGGGCTTGTATTGAACAGTACATTAACATAAAGGAGGAAAAGAAAATGAGAAAAGCAATATTATTCTTTAGTTGCTGGCTGTTTGTTCTTGCCAACCCAAGTTTTTCTATAACCTTTCGGCCCACACCACCTCCGATTTCTTGCTTGAATTTTTTTAAAGACGTGAACCAGTGGACAGTGACAGGAATGTATTTCAAAATGGGAGAGTTAGAAAGTGAAACTTCTGAAAGTCCCACAGCTTATGGAATTATGGCTGATGCTTCAGTGGGAGTTAAAGATGGAGAAGGTAGTATAGTTTCAGCGCATTATACAGCTTTTAACTGGCCGACAGGCGAGACAAATCTAACTGGAAATTTTTATGGTGCTGGTCTAATATTTGTGAGTGACCTAGTTCTTGGCGAGAAAAAAGACATTGCAGGAGAGATTATAGAGAAAGAAACTACAGTCGCAGGTTTTTATGGTGTTTCCTTGGATAGATTTGAAATGGATATGGGAAAAATGTTTGGTGAATTGCTTGGCACGAACGAATTCAAGTTTTCTAAGACAGATTTGGGATTGCCAGTAGGAATAGCGGCCGACATTCCATTGGGTTTCTATGCTTCAATAGTGCCTTTTGGTAGATATGTCTGGCGATGGTCATGGATGAAAACGCCGACGCTTGGTTTTGAAAGCGTATCAAAGGATACGACTACGAAAGAAAGTTATGGCAGTATAGACTATGGTGCAGACATTGACCTGCGACTCTTTCGAAATGCTCCTGAATGGAAAATTAGTATTGGAACAGTGCTGAGCCAAGCAGAGGGACTAAAGAATGGTAATTTGTTAATAATGATTAGCCTAAAAAGAGAAATCGGCAAGCATTACAGTTCCACTCTTATTGGTCCAAAGTTACATTGAAAAGCAGATGGTAAGAATAGACCGGTAGAAGTTCATAAAATGGGTGTGCACAGCCTCCAGGCGCAGAACTAGGTGAAAGTTGTCAACAAAATCTTGAAGATATGCTTAATGCAAACTGTGATAGTCAAAAGCATTAAGAATTGTCGTTTGAAGCCGTATTGGAGGGAAATCGCACCATACGGAATTTCAGAGGGAGGTGCTGGAAATAGACCTAAGGCAAGTCAGAGTGATTGACCATCTCCAACACGGATGATAATAGCACTGAAAGCCTAAAGGTGATGCACCTTTGCTTTAGTTAACTTAAATTAGACTTCTGCAAAATGAGAAATATAAGTAAAGATTAGGGATGAAGAGAAGAAAAAGAGAGAGATTGGGGAGATAAGAGAAGAGATTTAAGGAGCTTTATGGATGAAGATAGGCTGTTTATTTAA
>JBFLXN010000326.1:0-1446 GCA_040755715.1 Candidatus Edwardsiibacteriota bacterium | reverse complement strand
TTGAACGAAGCAGAAATTTATTTCAGTAGATATACCGCAGGCGGCTGGACTGCTCCTTTTCTTTTAGGCATATTCCCAATTGAATATACCCCAGATATTCCTGGCAGCGGCTCTATTTCTCCGTCATTAGCCGTAGGCAAATCTGATACTGCCTTTATTAGCTGGAAGACTGCGATGAGTGATTATCTTCCGATACCACATTATGCGGTTGTCTGGGCAGGCTGGTTTAATATAGCCGCACCCAGTTTGAATCTTGCAACCTTAGATAGTGTTACTACTTTACCCTATCCCTGTCCTTGTGTGGCAGTGGATACATCTGGAGTCTCTCACTTTGCCTGGGATGATAAGCCTCCGAGATATTATTCCATCTCATATCGCAAAAGGGATAAGAGTGGCTTTTCAATTGAAGAAGAAATAAGTCAAGGACCAGAAAACAGCTCTCCTTATCTGGATTTCAGCCGCTGGCAGAATAGAATTGATGCCATCTGGGAAGGCCCTTTTTTAGGGATGGTCTCATATCGCTCAAAATTAGATACTGCCACTATTTGGGATTCTATCGCCGTAGTGGATACATCTGCTATCTGGCCTGTGATTACTGCAGGTGGCTACGCTGTATTCACAAAGGATAGCGAGATTTACAAGAAACGCAAAATCGGAAACCTCTGGCCCGACACGACACTGCAGAATATTTCTAATACACCCACTACCTCTAATTTCCCTCAAGCTTGTTTTAGCCAAACGGTCTCTGGCTCAAATCTTTTCACTGTTTGGACTGAAGGGAATTCTGCCCCTTACGAGATTAGATTTGCCAAACTTTCTGTTCCACCTGTGGCAAAGTTCTATGTAGATGCAGGTCAAATAGAAAAATCACCATATTGTATTCAAAGAGAGGGATATAAAATTTTCGGTCCTGAGGCTTACAAAACTATTGACTATCACCCAGAAAAACTGATATACTTATTTGGTGGTTTTGAGAAGAATAAAAAATATGAAGTTGAGGTAGTCTATTATTATGAGAAAGAGACACCCGTCCCTCTTGGGTGGGTAGCACAGGCTTCCAGCCTGTGTAGACAGGCAAGATGCCTGTCCCACCAGGACGAGGGTCAGGTTTGTTTTGTGATGGAGATGGATATTGATGGGACTTTGAAGGCAAGAACCAAGATTAAGTCGGATGAAAGAGTAGTAGTGAAAAAACCCATTCCAAATTCTGCCTACAATAAAGATGGAGAAGTCTATCTCTATATCAACAGAATAAAAGGAGACTATGCCTTGGTGGCGGAGATATATATTTATGAATTTGACAAAAAACCAGAAACAGAAGGAAAGGGTGCGACACAATTAGCAGTTCAAAGTTCAAAGTTCATAGTTCATAGTAAGTTGTATCAAAGTTATCCAAATCCGTTCAGGCAGGCTACGGAGATTAAGTATCAAATTGCGGAATGCGGA
>JBFLXN010000325.1:0-1451 GCA_040755715.1 Candidatus Edwardsiibacteriota bacterium | reverse complement strand
ACCTTTTGTGTAAATGTTTTGCCATAACCCAACCCTCCTTTTTTGGGTTAGATTATAGCATTTTGGGTGTGCACTTTTAAATCATAAATCCGTTAAAAAGTGTGCACTTTTAATTCGTAAATGACAGCTAACCTCCGAAGAGCCTCTTTAATAGTCCCTCTTTCTTTTCCAAAGACCTCAATTCTTCCATAGCCCTCTTATGTTTCGGATTCCATCTCAGGGCCTCTCTGAACTGTTCACTGGCTTTGTCCTCCATCTTAAAGAGCCGATAGACCCTTCCCAAATCCACATAATGCTCCGGATTAAAGATTTCCTTCTCTTGAGCTTCTTTAATATGTTTCTCTGCTTCGGTTATGTCTTTTTTTAGATGGGCTAAGGCAAGTCCAAATTTTGCTTTATACTCTGCCTTATGGGGATTAAAGTTGACGGCCGCTCTAAAAAACTCTACTGCTTTATGATATTCCCCAGTAGAAAGACTTTGCATCCCACGGTGGTAAGCCATTTCTGCCTGGGTAACCTTGATAACGAATTCAGGATTTGAGCGTCCAGTGGCATCGTTGAGCATTCGGTCATAGTTCCGCCGTTTCTCTCTGTTAATCAGGGTATGATAGGCTTCGTTTATCTCCTCAAACCTCTCATTAGCCAGACCATTTTGTCCCCATTTATCTGGATGGTATTCCTTTGCCAATCTGTGATAAGCATCTTTGATTTCTTTCTCAGTGGCAAAACGGTCTATTCCGAGGATAGCGTAATAGTCTTTCATTTGAAAATGCCCATCGTCTTTAAGACTCACAGTTAAGAGAGAGACAGAATTCAATGCAAAATTAGCAATTATCAATTACCAATTATCAATGAGGAATTAAAGATAAACATTTTGCATTGCTAATTGCTAATTTTACATTTTGCAGAGAGAGACAGAATTCAATGCAAAATTAGCAATTATCAATTACCAATTATCAATGAGGAATTAAAGATAAACATTTTGCATTGCTAATTGCTAATTTTACATTTTGCAATGATGTTTCATCTTTTCACCCACCCTCCGGCGGTCTTTTTCAAGTCCTCAAGGTCAAAGACTATATCTTTCACTGCGTGGATACTTCGGATATCCTCTTCAATGTGTTTCACTATGCGAGGGTCAGACTTCAATTCTTCCAATTTATTACTACTCTGCTGGGTGACGATTCCTTTCAAATAGACAACACAGTTGGTAACTGAAACATTTACCCGCATCGTATCAATCCAGCGCCTGGCTAGGATTCTTTTAACCATCTGACGAATTTGAAAATCTTCTGCCGCCATCTTTTCAAGATAAACCACGAAAGCACGAAATGTTGGGAAAAACCCAGCATTAATTCGGGGACACGGTGATATGCTGATATGTATAAAAGTTTTTCATTCCGTATCAGCGTATAAGCTTATCAGCATATTATCGTTTCATGTTTTCGTGG
>JBFLXN010000324.1:0-1451 GCA_040755715.1 Candidatus Edwardsiibacteriota bacterium | reverse complement strand
ATTTCAAAGAGTTACAAGTTTTTGCTAAACTAAAGCAATTAATTGGAGTTTAAGCAAATAAAAGCTATAAGTCAAATAGTTAATATCTATACTGAGATGGAAATTTATAGGTTTTTTCTTAAAATTCGGTCATGACTCTATAATAGTTGATAATTAAACCTCTACATGCTATCCTATTAATCGAGGAGGTTAATAGGATGGCAAAAAGAGGTAGAAAACCGAGATATAATAACATAAATGAGGCCTGTCCAAATCCACAATGTACTCTATATGCTAAAAAAGGTAAAGGAAACATTATCTCTAACGGCGCCATTAAGAGTAAAGAAGGCGAAATTAGACGTAAGTTTCTTTGCAAAATATGCGGTGAATCCTTCTGCAACAGGAGTGGCACCATTTTCTATGACCTCCGCACTTCTGAGGAAAAGGTTCTTTTAGCCATTAAGCTTTTGGTTAAGGGGATGCCCCTCAGAGGTGTAGCTGATGTGTTAGGCGTAAAGTTAGATACGGTGCGCCATTGGTTGAAAGTGGCAGCGGAGCATTGTGATAAGATATGAGATGCTCATTAAGGAATTGAATGTCTCACAGGTTGAGTTAGATGCATTATGGACATTTGTTAAAAAAATGCTCTACGCCAGAGAGCGATTCTCTGGAGGGAGAGGTCTGGATCGGCCTTTCCTTTGCCAAAGAATATAGGTTGATGCTCTCTTTTATAATTGAGGCCACAGAGCCTTCTCTGGCTGAGCCTCTTATTACTGCAACAGAGAGTCGTCTTGCTGGTAATAATTGGCCCATATGGGTTAGTGATGGATTGGATGCCTATGGGGAGGCTCTTAAAGATAGGCATTGTATCCTTGAGACTTATCCAAGAACAGGGAAAAAAGGTAGACCCCGTCGGCCTAAGCTTGTTGCATGTCCTGAGCTGCGATATGGCCAGGTGGTCAAAACAAGAGATGAAAGGCGCAGGGTGATTGGAGTATCCAAACAGAGTGTTTACGGAGATATACCTCTTGAGGCGATTAGCACGGTATATATTGAGCGTAATAATCTAAATCTCCGTCATGATAATCGTAGATTGACGAGAAAAACTATTGCATTTTCTAAGAAGGTTGAGGGATTGAAAGCACAGATGACTGTTTATCAAGCGTATTTTAACTTTGTTCGTCCCCATCGTGGTTTAGCAGTTTATATTCCCGATAGCAGCAATGGTTTGAGAAAGTATCAACGCCGAACACCAGCTATTGCTGCAAATTTAACAGACCATATATGGTCATTGAAAGAGCTATTAACTAAGAAATTATTTTTCAACCATTAAAGGGTCATGACCTAAAATTCCTTAACCCAAAAAATGCAGTTAGTCCTATAAAGCCTTACAAATACATGAGATGCTGAAATAAATTCAGCATGACATTTTTATGCACAAAGTCTTGATATTTGTCATTCTGAACTTGTTT
>JBFLXN010000323.1:0-1454 GCA_040755715.1 Candidatus Edwardsiibacteriota bacterium | reverse complement strand
TGTATTGCTTCAGACCTTTTCAAGAAAAAAATTTAGATTATTTGTGTAGACCGGGAAATTGATCTCCTTTGGTTCCCAATCAGTTTTGGAAATGCGATTTTGTAATTTACGTGTTTGTTGAATTAGTTGGCTATAGATCTTTCTCATTCTGATAATCTCTCCGGCCCGACCAGTAAGCCTATCGTAAGGAGTAACATTTTCGATACCCTGGTGAGGCCGGCGGTGATTATAATAATCAAAGAAAGCACCCAGGTTATTCCTTGCATCAAGATGGTTAATGTATTCATTGTGATAAATCTCTTCTTGCTTGGTAGTTCTGAATAATCGCTCCAGAACAGCTAAATCCTGGGGTATATGAGGTCGGGAATAGTCATTAAGAACACCTAAATCTCTCAGGAATTTCTTAAAACTTTTGGCTTTCATCTGTGACCCATTATCCGAATGAATAATCGGCTTTTGCTCTTTGCCATGAAAGTCGTATTTAGCTAAGGCAAAGTCTATGGTTCTTTGGACATCCCAGCTAGTAGCACTGGGGGATAATTCCCAACCTATCACATAACGGGAGAAGAGGTCAATCACTACAATCAGATACCAAAAGACTTTGTCAATAGGAATATAAGTCAAATCTACCAACCAGTGTTGGTGAACAGCGGTGGCTTCTGGTTTAACCCAAGGGTTTTTAGGTTTCAAAATCCTGTGCTCTTTAATAAGAAATTTTTTCTTTAGTCGGCGGTAAACAGAAGAAGTGGACACATAAATATCCTGTTTCTCCAGGTTAAACTTAATCTCTCGGTGATGTTGTTCAGGATGTTTAAGGGCATATCCGAAGATAGCTCTTTCTTCTTCTACTAATAAGCGATTGACGATATTCTTAGCTAAAGATGGTTTATCTCTAAGAGCCTCGAGGCCAAAGGTACGATAAAGGGTTCTCCAGCAATAGAATCTTTCTGGATTTAAGCCTAGAATCTGACAGGCTCTTAGAGAAGATAATTTGCTTTCGTTAATGGTATTAAGCAGTTCGTATTTTACCATTAGTGGTAGTCTCTTGTTTTTGATCGGACCTAATAGTCCGAGTTCGTTCTTTTTTTTAAAAGGTCGATTTCAGATGCCTGGGTGGTGATAATTTCTTTTAAGCGTTCAATCTTTGATTTGAGAATCTCTTTTTCTGTGTCCTTTTTGCCTTTATGAGAATTCAAGGCTTCCAGAGCTCCTTGCAGGGCTCTTTGCTTAAAACGATGGAGTTCTGTTGGCCAGACATCGTATTGCCGGCATAGCTCTGAGTTATTAATATTTCCCTTCAGGCTCTCTAAGACTATCTGGAGTTTTTCTTGGGCTGTGAGTTTTCTCTTTGTCATCGAGACCTCCTTCTAGCTTTAATTATCCTACAATTTTACAGCCCAAATCTACACATTTTTAAAAGACCGTTTTCCTTCATAAGGTCTGAAACATTATAA
>JBFLXN010000322.1:0-1474 GCA_040755715.1 Candidatus Edwardsiibacteriota bacterium | reverse complement strand
TTCTATGGCGGGTGGTATAACTGGCATAGCCTTTTTATAATACCTTTGAACGCCAGAACCCGCCTCGCCCTTATTTCATCTTTGAGAGAATCTTGCTCACTTCTTCTGGTTGACCAGCAAGCCAGAGTTCTTCTATGAGCTTGTCTTTGAGTTCTTCTATCTTTGCTTTCTCTGTGTCAAAGTCATATTCAGCCTTTGTTCTCTTTTCCAACTCTTTCTGAAAGCGTTCTCCATCTGTGCAGTCTCTCTCGAGCCGAGAAAGATACTCGTCAGCATGGGAGTATCCTGTATACTCATAGCCTGTTTTGCTCTTTATGGCTTTTTCGACCTCTTCTATCTGTGTCTTTATCTGGTTGAGCTTCGAGAGTTCATTGTCTAATCCATATTCGGTTATCATTTGCTTTTCTATTCTTTTTTTAATTCCGTGCTTTTTGTCCTGCATCTGTTTCAAGACCCTGCCGTGCTTGGCAATGAGAATCTCCTCTGCTTTTTGTCTCATCTTTATTGAGACAGAATTGCCGTTGTTGTTTGTCATGGTTTCACCTCCTTTCTCTGTTGGTTATTGGAAGTTTCTTTTGTAATCTTCTATATCTCTATAGCCCTTTGAAATTGTTTTCTGGAGATAAGATAGGTCTTCCTTTGTAAAGTCAATGAAGATTTTCTTTACAGCATTACTTACTTTGAAAATTCCGTCTTCTAGATACTCAATTTCATTTATGCCAAATTCGGTTTTGATAAACTGGATTAGAACTGGTATTTCTACTTCAAAAGCAAGTCTTGAAAACAGAACAGGTAAGAAGGAATCGTAGGTCATGAACGAGCTTGAGTTTTCCCCAACTGATTCTTTCATCTCTTGTTACCTCCTTGATTTCTAGTTCCTCTCGGTTTCTTGCTTGCACCATTTTTCAGGAGAAAGTAAAGCTCCGTTTTCTTGAAGAATAGTTTTTGCCACTTTTGGAAGATATGAATTTACTGCGTCTTCTACTAAAACTGTCATTGGTTTCTTTATGCCAATACTTTTTAGGCTTTCTCTGCAATAGTAGAGTTTTTCTACTATCTCATAATTGATTTTCATGTTGTAGTGATTCATTGATTCTCCTCGTTTTTGTTTGTTTCTTATTCCTGAAATCCAATACATAGTGGCTTTCTGTTTCAGCTGTTATAACTTTCCTGTCTCGTGACTCCAATGAGTCAACTAAAACCGGGCTTGCATCTTCATAAAGAAGATTACGAATGTAGGCTTGCGCATCTTCCTTGGTTTCGGCATGCACATCTATTTTGAACAGGGTCTTGCCATAAAGCGAGACATCAAACCGGTATTTCATATTTTTCTCCTTTCTTAAATTCTGGTAATGTCAAAAATATTTGTCTTGTTTTGTCTCAACCCACTGTATTTCAAATTAATTATCTCATATTGGCTTGCCTCCCCCTACCTCTTTATGGTAGAATATGTAGCATCACAAAAAAGGAGACA
>JBFLXN010000321.1:0-1479 GCA_040755715.1 Candidatus Edwardsiibacteriota bacterium | reverse complement strand
TAATAATTTTCGCTCATTTGGTTTTAATTTAACTTGATTTTTTATTTTCAAGTATACCACCTCCTTTTGGAGGTAGTATATCATAAATAATTTAATTTGTCAAGAACTTATGTCATAAAGCACTAGGCTCACAATCATCGCCGTCTGAGGCATACAGGGAGCACTCATAAGAATTAGGGCAATGGCGATTATTTTTTCTCGCTGAGTTTCCAAAATCCTTGTAGCAAGCATAGCCGGGACTTTACATCCTAAACCTAAGAGGACAGGAATTGAAGAATAGCCGTGAAGTCCCAAGCGATGGAATATGTTGTCTAAAAGGACCGCCAACCGTGGTAAATAACCCGAATCTTCCAAAAAACTTAATATCAAATAAAATGAAAATAGGTAAGGCAGCACTATAACCAAGGGGATATAGAGTCCAGCGGTTAAGAGTCCAAATGACCCTAATGGGTCCGGTGTTGTGCCCAGGAATAAATTATGAATGAATTTTATCGGCAATAAAGAATGAACTGCTTTTGTAACTAAAGGGAGGTAAAAATTACTAAAGAGTGGAGCGAGGATATAGTTTATCAAACCCTCGCCGATGAATCTAACTATTTTGAATGTTCCGTATAAAATAATTATTGCCGTTGGAATTCCTGTAAGCGGTTTCACCGTAATATCCCCCAATCGCTCCAGGAATGTATGGTGCCTGTGTTTGACAACCTGAACCTTCTCAATAATTTTGCCTATTTCATGCCATCTTTCCAAATCCTCAAATTCATAATTACTTCTTCTCGCCTCTGATAGTCGTCTAATCAATTCCTTTATTCCTTCGCCGGTAATCGCTACCGTGGGAACGACAGGAACTCCGAGAATTTCCTCAAGTTTCTCGGCATCAATAGAAATGCCAATGTGCTTCATCTCGTCCCATAGATTTAGAGCGATGATTACCGGAATGTCCTTTTTGAGTAACTGAAGAGTCTGATTCAAATTTCTTTCCAAATTGGTGGCATCTATAACATTTATTACGATGCTGTCTTTATCTTCAATTGACTTGTTTAACATCTCTACTGCGACCTTGTCTGCTGGTGTGATAGGCTCAAGGGTATAGGTTCCCGGCACATCAATCACCTCTATCCGTTCACCTTCAAATTTCATATACCCTTTAGTGAACTCTACTGTCGTCCCAGGATAGTTAGAAGCAATCACCTGGACCCCAGTCAACCTTGAAAAGATGATGCTCTTTCCTACATTCGGATTTCCTATCAATAGTATTCTACGCATCGCAGTATTTCAGGAAGAAGTACCTTTCTTTCATTTCTAGAATTCTTAGACACGACTTTGTTAAAATTTTGTCTAAAATTGGCACAATTTATCCTGAACGGAGTGAAGGAAAATCAACACTGACAAGCGTTTAAGCCTTCTGGGCTTGTTCTTCTCTTGTCCCCCGACAAGTCGGGGGAAGAAAGACAGCCCAAGCCCCGATAAATCGGGGCT
>JBFLXN010000320.1:0-1504 GCA_040755715.1 Candidatus Edwardsiibacteriota bacterium | reverse complement strand
AATGCTGACTTAACACTTCTATTGGCCAGTGAATATATCCTTTCAATCTTTTCTTCTATTATCCTTGCTAATTCAAACGGATTTAATTTTCTTCTCAAATCTAGATAATACTGCACTTTCTCCTGATGTAAATTGTAATGGAATATTGACCCAGTGTTGTAATCCAATTTTGACCCATCCCTTGGTTTGATTCATACTTAAATTATACCTCTTTATTTACTTGTCGTCCGCATTCTTTTTCACTATCCTTCCTTGATTTTAGCCTATAACTTTCCATACCCGTTTCTATAATCTCGCAGTGGTGCGTGAGTCTGTCCAGTAATGCAACCGTCATCTTCTCATTATGGAATATATTGTCCCATTCTTTGAATTCAAGGTTAGTTGTTATTATCACCGACGTATTTTCATACCAGGAACTCATTATATGAAACAACAACTGGCCGCCGTTTTTGGAAAACGGCAAATAACCCAGTTCGTCAAGAATTATCAGTGAATAACCGTTCATTTTCTTTTTGATTTCACCGGCTCTGTTTTGCTCTTTTTCTTTTTCCAGTTCGTTTGCCAGGTCAACCAGATTCCAGAACCGCACCTTATAGCCGAGTTTCGCTAAATTTACTCCAATGCTTATTGCCAGATGGGTTTTCCCGGTTCCGCTGCCTCCCATAAACACTATGTTCTTCTTTTCCTTGATAAACCCGCCGTCATACAAATGCCTGATAGTAACCTCGTCTACAGAACTTTGGCCAAATTCAAAGGTATCCAGGTCCTTTATCTGCGGAAAACGCGCTTTTTTTATCCTTGTTTTTAATGCAGACAGTTTTCTGGCTGCTGTTTCCTGTTCAAGCAGTTCAAACAGGAAATCCTCGGGCGGTTTTTTGCCCTTAATACATCTGTCCAGCACTTCATCGTATGACCTGCGAAATGCCCCTAATTTTAATTCCTTAAAATATCTGAATATTTTTTCCCGTTTGTTTTCGTGTCGAGTAGAACTCATAGCCACCTCCATTTAGTTTATTTGTGAGGACACTATAAATCCTCTCACAGAACCGTGCGTGCAGATTTCCCGCACACGGCTCTTCAGTAATACCTTCCTCATTAAAGAGTCATAGATAAGATTTTGTTGACATCTTTATTCCAGCTCTGTGTCTGGAAGATGTGTCCTCTTATCCAACGGCATTACTGTAAGTCCCTTCGCTCCACAGATATTATTCTGCTTCATCGCTACTATGAACTTATCCGACCACCAATATGCCTTTTGTCTATCCTTGCCGTTTATAGGCTTGTGAACACATACCTCTCTATTAAGGAGCATATCGGTTCTCCCAAGTTCACATACTATCCATTTAATACCGTGCAACTGCCTTAGACCCCGTCGGTCTCGCAATCCCTCACCATTTCGGAATTGAGAGTTCTGCCTTCTTCCTATATGAAAAGTATCGGCATCCGACACGATGGTTATTTCGGGGCTCAATACATTCACTTGCGTTGAAGCCCAGTATTCCTT
>JBFLXN010000032.1:0-21947 GCA_040755715.1 Candidatus Edwardsiibacteriota bacterium | reverse complement strand
TTGCTTGGGTCAGACAACGTAATCGTCAGAAAGCAACCGTTTCCTGGCAGTTTACAAAGAACATTGCTCGTAAGAAACTTAACAGGTTCTATTACAATATCAAAAATTAGTGTCACAGACCACTAGATAGCTATCCTGCAAACCTCTATGTTTGGTCTGATAGTGCTGGTAAACCAAAGGACGTAATCTTAGGCCCATTTGCTGTTACAGCTGATTCTGAGCATACTTGGATACGAAGAGACTTACCATCTAATCCTGTCGTGTCAAGTGATTTCTGGCTTGGTTACTCCATCTCTGCGGGTCCACCTTACGCTCTAACTGACAATAGGGGTACTCCTAATCGGAGTCGGATGTCCGACGATATGGTCAATTGGGAAGAAGTGCTTACAGGTAATCTTCTGATTCGTGCTATAGTCAGAACTCCAGCAGAAGGAGTGGAGGAACTACAAAGTTCAAAGTTCAAAGTCCAAAGTCCAAACTTAATGCAGAACTATCCGAATCCGTTCAGCCAAAATACCGATATCAGATATCAGATAGCAGATGACAGTAAAGTCAGTTTGAAAATCTATAATGTAGCTGGGCAGTTGGTGAGGACATTATTAGCCTACGAGCCTAAAAGTCCAGGAGCCTACAAGGTAACTTGGGATAGCAGAGACGAGAGTGGTAAACAGGTATCAGCGGGCGTCTATTTTTATAGATTGGAAGCGGGCAATTTCACCGACACAAAGAAGATGATTCTGTTAAGATAGCCTAAGAGCCTAAAAGCCTAAAAGGCGAAAAGGGTAAAGGGTGAAAAGGGCGGTTGGCTGGCAAGCAAAAGAAATGAATGGAGAAGGCAACGAAGAAGATGATTATAATAAGATAGCCTAAAAACCTAAAAGGCTAAGAGTTAAAAGGTTTGTCCCGCACTTATCCTAAATTGGCGCCGTAGGCGCTACTTGGCGTCGTGGAGGACAAGTGCGGGATTTTTTTCTTGCTTTTTTTTTGTATTTTTGCTATACTTAAAAATGACAGAAACAAGCGGAATTTGAATAAAATAAATATAGTAGCGAGTAGAGAGTAGCAAGTAGCGAGAAAAAAATCTTTAGTTCTCTCTACTCTCTACTTGCTACTTGCCGAGCGTAAGCGAGGCTTATCTTGAAGTACTAATCAGCTAACTAAATTTCAAATTCTCTAAACCTCTGAATTTGGAAAGGTGTTTATGTTGAAACCTATAAACTTTTTTCTTATCCTTATTCTTCTGGTCATTAGCAATTGTGGTCAAATTCGTCCTGCGGTAGAAAAACCACAAGTAGTCAAAGAAGAGAAGGAAGCGGAACAAATTTATCTTTCGGCATTGAAAGCCTATAATGAAAGAAATTTTCAAAAAAGTGCAAAGTATTCGGAGCAATTGTTAAAGCAATTCCCCGAAGCAAAGAGAACTGGGGATGCTCAATATCTCCTGGCCGGATCTTACTACGCACTTAAGCAGTATCCTCAAGCGATTGCAGAAGCAGAAAAATTGATTCAAAAATTTCCTCAAAGTGTATATTTAGACGAAGGTTGGACAATTTTAGGCAATGTTTACTATCAGAATAAAGAATATGAAAAGAGCGTCTCAGCTTACTTAAATGCACTCAAGCAATCAAAAAATGAAGAACGCAAATCAAAGTTAAAACAGAGTCTGAAGAAATTGATAGAAGACAAACTTGGTCTAAAGGAATTACAAACTCTTAAAGGAAATTTTCCTAAAAGTGAGGTGGAAGAGGAAATTCTTTTTAACTTGGGAAAGAAAGAATTTTTAGCCAAACATTTTAAGGAAGCTGGGGAAACTCTCAACGAATTTCTGGCATATTATCCCCAAAGCGGATATGTTCCAGAGGCAAAAAAAATATTGACTTCTAAGGAATTAGAAAAACTGCTAACAACTTCAGCCAGGAAGATTGGGTTGATTGCTCCTCTTTCAGAGAAATATGCGATGTATGGTCAGGCCGTGAAGGAAGGAGTAGAAATTGCCTTGGAGGAATATAAAGCTAAGGGAGAAGAGCTATCGTTAGAGAGTATAGATACAGAAGGCGACCCCATTAAGGCATTGAAAGCGACTCAAAAGTTGATTGAGGAAGAAAAGGTTCTGGCCATCGTTGGTGATGTAGTTTCAATGCCGACAATTGCTGCCGCTGGCGTAGCGAATTCTTTGGGCACCCCTCTAATTTCTCCCACCGCTTCTGAAGAGAGAATTTCCAGTATTGGACCTTACATCTTCCAACTGCAAAAAAATGACGAAGTAGAAGCAGAAAAAATAGCAGAATACGCGGTGAAGAAATTAAGTATTTCTATCTTTGCCATTCTCTATTCAAAAGATTCTGCCGGTGAAGCAATGAAGAAAGCCTTTGAAGAAAAAGCAACGAAATTGGGAGGGAAAATTGTCATCAGTGAAAGTTATGAACCGGGGACGACCGATTTCAAAACATCTATTCTAAAAATTCAAGAGAAAGAGCCATTGGCTTTATTCGTTCCTTGTTCGCCAGAGGAAATCGCAATGATTGCTCCACAATTAGTCTTGCATAAACTAAAGGTTCAAATACTTGGTCCGGGGAGCTGGCATTCAGAAAAGACAATCCAAAAAGGAGAAGAGTATATAGAAGGTGTTATCTTTGCTGCCCCTTTGCCGAACAAAATAGAAAAGCCGGAGATTCAAAATTTTATAGACAATTACAAGAAAAAGTTTAAAAAAGAACCTTCCCGTATGGCGGCCCAAGGGTACGACGCTATGAAGATTCTGCTTCAAGTAATGGAAAGGGGTGTGGACAGTCGGGATAAGTTAAAAGAAAGACTCTCTAAAATAAAAGTCTTTAGCGGTATAAGCGGCAATCTTTATTTGAGTAAAGAGAAAACTTCAGGAGAAGAAAGCAATTTTGCCATCTTTACTATAAAGAACAAACAGATTGTGGAAATAGAATGAATCTCTTTCCCGATGTTATTGGTCAAGAGATGGCCAAAGAAATTTTCCGGAAGGCTATTGCCGGAAATCGTTTGGGACACGCTTACCTCCTTTACGGCCCTGCGGGAGTGGGGAAAAGGAGATTTGCTCTCGCTGTAGCGAGGGTATTGAATTGTTCTAAAGAAGAAATATCATCTGGTCAGGAGTGTCCTTCCTGCCGAAGAATTAACACTTTTTCCCATCCAGATGTCCGATGGCTTTTCCCTTTGCCTAAGGATAAAACGGATGAAAGCTGGGAAGAGAGAGAAGAGAGAAGAGGAAAACTCCTTTCCTCGGTAAGACTCCGACCTTTGGGGAGTGAATCTTTGGAGGAAGTAAAAGAAAAATCTTCTTGGGACTTTGAATTTGACAAAATTCCGATTATCTCCATTGAAGATGTTAGAGGAATTTCTCGGGAAATCAATTATAAGCCTTTCTTAGGAAGAAAACGGGTGGTGATTTTTTCGGAAGCGGATAAGATGCGCATAGAGGCGGCTAACGCTTTCTTAAAAATATTAGAAGAGCCACCGTTGAATACGATTTTTCTGTTGACCACTACCCGCCTGAATTTTCTCTTACCTACAATTTTGTCTCGTTGTCAAAAGGTGCGCTTTCACTTGCTAAAAGAAGAAGAAATCCGAAAGGCACTGACGAGTTCTTTTGCCTTAAAAAAAGAAGAAGCAGAAGTTATTGCTTGTCTCTCAGAGGGCAGTTTAGGTCAAGCAATTCTTCTTTTAGAATCGACGGATTTGAGAAAGAAGGGTTTTGAAATTTTCCAAATGATTTCGTCTGCTTCCACTACCCTAGAAATCATAGAAATGATTGAATCATTGGCCAAGACAGAAAATCGCCAGTCCGTCCTTCACCTTATCAATTACTTACTTCTATTTTATAGCGATCTACTCCTTCTTAAAGAGGAAAAAGACAGTTTAATACGAAATAAAGATAAATTAGACGGACTAAAGGAAATAAATCAGAAATTTTCCAAACAAAAAATTCAAGAGGCCATTGATTTCCTTGAAAAAATGAGAGAAGCTATTATCGCTAATGCCAATTTGTTATTGACTTTACTAGTGATGTTTTTGAGGTTGAGAGAAATGAAACAGTGAATTAGTTTCCCGTTTACCGTCTACCAATATCCGTGGTTAAAAAAGTTGAGGGAGAAAAACTATGAGTGAGAAGGTAGAAGTCTTGTTGCGAGGAACGAAAAAAGGAGTTTATCTGAACGAACGTCAGCTCCCTTTGAAAATTTCGGATTATGTCATTGTCGCAGAAGAGAATGAAGAGGAAATAGGAAGGGTGATTGGCAAAGCCGGGTTAGTAGAAAGAAAGAATCTGAGCGGAGAAATTATTCGTAAAGCCACCAAAGAAGACTTAATAAAAATACAGCAAAATCAAGCTAAAGAAGAAGAGGCGTTTAGAGTTTGTTTAGAGCGCATCCAACTGAGAGAGTTGCCGATGAGCTTGGTGGAAGTGGAAGCCCGTTTTAGCGGAGATAAATTAATCTTTTATTTTACGGCGGATAAAAGAATAGATTTCCGCGGTTTAGTCAAGGACCTGGCCGCTGTTTTTAAGATGCGAATTGAGATGCGCCAAATTGGAATGCGCGACGAAGCTAAGAGGCTGGGAGGATATGGACCTTGTGGTCGCCCTCTTTGTTGCGCTACTTTTTTGAAAGAGTTTGAACCAGTAACATTCAAGATGGGAAAAGAACAAAATCTTTCCTTGACCTCAGCGAAAATGCTCGGTGTCTGTGGAAGATTGATGTGCTGTTTGATGTATGAAGAAGAAATATATCGTGAAGAATTAAAGAAGTTCCCCCGCATCGGAACCACGGTTAATACCGAGAGAGGAGAGGCGACGGTAGAAAAAATAGATATCTTCCATCAAAATATCTTCGTTAAATACGAAGATGGAACTGAAGGGAAAATTTCCTTAGAAGAATTTAAGAAATAGGTAAAAGAGTTCGTAGTTCGTGACTCATAGTAAAAGAACTACGAACTATGAACTATCAACTATGAACTATTTTTATGTAACCACGCCGATTTATTATGTTAATGCCGAACCACATCTCGGGCATGCCTACACTACTATTTTGGCTGATGTTTTAGCCCGTTATCACCGACTTTTCGGAGAGGAAGTTTTTTTCCTCACCGGCACAGATGAACACGGAGATAAAATTGCTCAGGCGGCTTCGGCGGCTAAAGAAAATATCAATGCCTATGTGGACCGTATTAGCGGACTTTTTCGCGCTCTCTGGCCAAAACTTTCAATTACTAATGATTACTTTATTCGCACCACCGATGAATCACACCAAAGAGTAGTGCAATATATATTGCAAAAAGTCTACCAGAAGGGAAATATTTATTTTGGTGAATATGGTGGACACTATTGTTTTGGTTGTGAACGTTTTTATACAGAAAGAGAGTTAGTCAATGGTAAATGCCCTGACCACCAGACAGCACCAGAGTTTATTAAAGAGAAGAATTATTTCTTCCAGATGAGCCAGTATCAAAATTGGCTGATTGATTATATCAAACAAAATCCAAATTTCATCAGACCCGAACGCTATCGGAACGAAGTTCTGGCATTTCTTGAAGAGCCGTTAGAGGACTTGTGCATTTCCAGACCAAAGTCTCGCCTTAACTGGGGAGTTCCACTCCCCTTTGATGATAATTATGTTACCTATGTCTGGTTTGATGCCCTCATTAATTATATTTCCGCTTTGTCTTATCCGGAGGGAAAACTTTTTAAAAAATTTTGGCCATCTGCTCAGCACATTACTGCTAAAGATATTTTAAAACCACATGCTATCTACTGGCCGATAATGCTTAAAGCCGCTGAAATTGAGCCATACCAGCATCTCAATGTTCATGGCTATTGGAATATTGAGGAAAGCAAAATGAGCAAAACTTTGGGAAATGTGGTGCGACCATTGGACTTGAAGGACAAATACGGCATTGACCCTTTCCGCTATTTCCTGATTCGTGATATGACCTTTGGCTTGGATGCTAATTTTAATGAAGAAAGTCTAGTAAATAGAATTAACAGCGATTTGGCGAATGACTTAGGCAACCTCTTGAGTCGCATTTTGAAAATGGTAGAATCTTATTGTGGAGGGACTATTCCTAATTCAGGGGATTACAATCAGCGAGATGATGAACTAAGGGAGAAGGCAATTGCTCTGGGTGAAATCGTAAGAAACTATCTAGAGGAAATGAAACCTCATCAGGCAGTGGAGGAGATTTTCAATGTGGTGCGAAATACTAATCGCTACCTAGAAGAAAATGCGCCCTGGGCTTTATTCAAAGAAAGAAAGGTAGACAGATTAAACACTGTTTTATATGTTGCCTGCGAAGTCTTGCGCATTGTGGGAATTCTCTTGTCACCAGTGATGCCTTCCAAATGTGAAGAATTGTTACAAAGATTAGGTTGGCAAGGGGATTTGACTCTGTCAAGCATTAAAGAATGGGGACTCCTGTTACCTGGAACAAAAACTGTCGGGGCGTTTCATGAAACGCCCCGACAGTTGTTCCCCAGACAAGAATTCAAACAAATTGAGGAGGAGACAACAAAAGTGGAAATGAAGGAACCCGAAATCATTAGCCTAGAGCAGTTCAGTAAATTAGACTTGCGCATTGCTGTGGTGGAAAAAGCAGAAAAGGTAGCGGGAGCAGATAGGCTTTTGAGATTGGAAATCTCTTTAGGGGAAGAGAAGCGACAGATTGTGGCTGGTATCGCCCAATGGTATCTGGTAGAAGAACTGGTGGGTAAACAGATTGTGGTAGTCAGTAATCTCCAGGCGACAAAAATTCGTGGGATTGAATCTAAGGGAATGCTTCTAGCGGCTCAAGATGAAAAAGGCGTAGTTCTACTCATTCCAGAAAGAAAGATGGAAACTGGAGCAAAGGTAAAATAACTATGCTCTTTGATACCCATGCTCATCTGGTAATGCCCGATTATCAAAATGACCTTGACGAAGTGATTAAAAGGGCAAAAGAAGCCAGCATTTTTTTAATTTTGAATGTCGGCTTTAGTCTTTCTTCCAGCCACCAGGGTCTAAAATTAGCTCAAAAATATGAAGGAGTCTATACCGCCGTTGGTATTCATCCTCACGAAGCTAACAAAGTAGGGGCGTTAAATTTAACGCCCTTACTTCGCAATTTCGCAAAAGTGAAAAAGGTCATCGCTATCGGTGAGACTGGCTTGGATTATTATAAACTCTTTTCGCCAAAGGATAAGCAGGAAGAGGCATTCCGCCAACACATTAAATTAGCCAGAGAATTACACTTGCCTTTGATTGTCCACTGTAGAGAAGCACATCAGCAGACGCTACAAATAATTAAAGAAGAAAACTATCATTCAACACTCTGGCATTGTTTTTCCGGAGATTTAAAATTTGCCAAAGAAATAATTAAACTTGGTCATTTTATCTCTTTGGCAGGGCCTTTAACTTTTCCCCATAATAAAAAACTCCCACCGATTATAAAGGAAATTCCTTTAGAACGAATTTTGATTGAGACGGATTGTCCTTATTTGACGCCTGAGCCACATCGGGGGAAGAGAAATGAACCGGCTTATCTGCAGTTCATTGCTTTGGAACTGGCAAAACAAACTTTCTTAACCTTTGAAGATATTGCCAGAATTACGACCCACAATGCCAGAAAATTCTTTAGATTGCTGGAGACTGAGTCTGCCAAAATCGCTTATAAAATCAGGAATTCTCTCTATCTCAATATTACTAATCGTTGCACTAATCACTGTATTTTTTGTGTTCGCAATACTACTGATTTTGTCAAAGGGCACAATTTGCGATTGAAGAGAGAACCTACCTTGGAAGAAATAATGGAAGCGATTGAACAGGAAAGGGAGTTTACTGAAGTCGTCTTTTGTGGTTATGGCGAGCCATTACTTCGGCTTGAATTGGTAAAAGAAGTGGCTAAAAGGTTAAGAAAGAGAAGTATTCTCCCAGTGCGTTTGAATACTAATGGGCAGGGCAATTTGATTCATCAGAGAAATATTGTGCCGGAATTAGTGGGACTGATTGATGAAGTCTCAGTTAGCCTCAATGCTCCTGACACTAAGACATACGAAAAAATTTGTCCGAGTAAATTTGGTTCTGGAACTTATGAAAAAATCAAAGAATTCATTTTGGAGTGCAAGAAATTTCTTCCTAAGGTTTCCGTAACGGTTTTGACTCTGCCGGGGATTGACCTTGACGCTTGTAAGAGAATAGCCGAAAAGGAATTGGGTGTGTCTATGAGGGTGAGAAGATATAATGTAGTTGGTTAATCCCCTCTCTTTACTATAAGCGTAATAAATAATTACACTATATAACTCAAAATTTAAAAGGCAAAAGTCAAAACTTAAGGAATATAATTTAGTTTTGAGTTGTAGTTTTGCGTTTTGACTTTTGAGCTTTGATTTTAAAATGCAGGTATTTAACCGTATCGGAATTGAGCACCTCACAGCCTAACTGGCTTGCCCGTTAAAGTCGGGTCAGACTCTTTGACTTAGGGAGGCTCTGTAGTCAAGTTCAGGGTGTTCGCCGTGAGGCGAAATCTGGAGGGAACAAGACAAACTCCCAGCCCGAAACGAAAGTGAACCAAAGGTGGCTAAAGACGGGCGGGCGACCTGTCAATTCCTTCGGGAAGCCGAAAATAGTAAGTCCCCGCTTTAGTGATTATGGTCGGGATGGGAGGGAAGCCGATTAGGATAACTGAGGGAGGTCTCCGTATTTCCTTGATAGGTTGAGGTGGGAAGTAGTATAACCTGAAAAGGGAAATCTACTCCGATGAATACGGAGAAGTCGGATGAGCCCATAGTAGCGAAGAAGTCTCTGTAATGGAGGCAGAGCAAAGGGGTTCTACTTAGGCGAAACCTTGAAATCTTTTGGCTGGAAGTAGGAATACCGACGATTAGGGATAGAGTGGTTCAGCAAGCAATACTTAATCGTATGGAGAAGATATTTGAACCCAAGTTCAGTGAAGTGAGTTATGGGTTCAGAGTGGGGCGGAGCTGCCACCAAGCGATAAGGAAGATAGAAGAGCATCTTGCTTCTGGTTGTCAATGGATAGTGGAAGTGGACATGGAGAAGTTCTTTGACACAGTTAATCACGAATTGCTGATTGATTTAGTGAATGAGGAGATTAGTGATGGGCGAGTGCTGAGGTTGATAAGGAAGTTTTTAACTTCAGGGATGATGGAGGAGATGAAGATAGAATATCAAACCAATGGAACTCCGCCAGGTGGAGTGATATCTCCTTTATTAGCCAATATCTACTTGCAGCCGTTTGATGAGGAGATGACGCAAGAAGGGTTTCGGGTTGTCAGATATGCAGACGACATAGTAGTTTTGTGTCAAAGTAAAGCTGAGTCCTTAAGGGCAAAAGCGAAAGTTTTAGAAATACTTGAAGGCAAATTGAGGCTTAAAGTCAGCTCTGAGAAGACAAAAGTTACTCATCTCAGTAGTGGGTTTGAGTTTTTGGGGTTTGTATTTCGTTTGAGCTACAAATATCCCCGATTTAAGTGGCAAGATGCGTTCAGAGATAAAATTCGGTTTGCTACTCGGCGGAAACGGCCTAAGACGATGTTCCAGATTATTGAGGAGATTAATCCTATTATTCGTGGTTGGGGTAATTATTTTGCCTGTGGTAACTGTTATCGTATCTACTATGCACTTGATAAGTGGCTAAGAAGGAGGATACAAGTATTTAAGGCAAAGCGCTGGGCAAGTGATAATTGGCGAAAATACCCTGACGAAGTTTTAAGGAATAAGGGGTTAATATCTCTTGTTGAACTTCTTAAAGCTAAACCTGGGCAACTGGAATTGTTCCCTGTGAAGGGGCAACGCCTTCGGGAAGCCGAATACGGGAAATCTGTATGTTCGGTTTGAAGCAGGGGACGATGGTAGTAATACCATCTCCTACTCTACTGAATAAAATAGTAGCGAGGCTTATTTTGCCGCTGTAGCTCAGTTGGCAGAGCGGCTCACTCGTAATGAGCAGGTCACCAGTTCGATTCTGGTCAGCGGCTTAACCCAACAGACCATGCCAACTCAACAAACTGTGTCAACTCCTTTGATGATTGGTATTTCTGGAGTGCGAGGCATCGTCGGGAAATCATTTACGCCAGAACTAGCTTTGCGCTTCGCCACTGCTTTTGGAACCCTTGTTCAAACTCCATCCTTTCCCCTCGGGCGTAGCCCCAACGGGCGAGCCTCCCCCATTGGGGGAGCCACCGCTTTCAGCGGGGTCCCGCCAAAGGCGGTGAGGACAAAGGGAGAGGTGGGCAAGATAGTGGTCGGTCTGGATTCTCGTCCTTCAGGTGAAATGATAAAGTCGGCAGTGATTGCCGGCCTCACTTCAGTTGGTTGTGAAGTAGTTGATTTAGGTATTGTTCCAACTCCGACAGTGCAAATAATGGTTGAAGATTTGAAAGCCGATGGTGGTATTGTCATCACTGCCAGTCATAATCCAATTGAATGGAATGCTTTTAAATTTATTGGACCTGGTGGAGCTTTCTTAAACGCCGAAGAGGGAAGACGATTACTTGAAATTTATCAGAGGGGAAAGTTCAAATATGTTCCTTGGGACAAAATAGGAAAGACAACTATGGATGATTCTGCCATAGACCGACATATCTGTAGAATCTTAGCCTTTAAATATCTTTCCGTTCAGAAAATTCGTCAGCAGAAATTCAAAGTAGTTATTGATTGTAATTATGGTGCGGCCGGAGAGCTCTTTTTTCCCCTACTCAACCGATTGGAGTGTAGAATAATCGCTATTGGTTTGGAACCGACCGGTCAATTCTCTCGCCTTCCAGAGCCAGTGGCAAAAAACTTGAGCGAATTGTGCGAGACGGTACAAAGAGAAAGAGCTGCTATCGGTTTTGCTACTGATGCCGATGGTGATAGGCTCTCCATTGTTTCTGACAAAGGAATTGCTTTAGGCGAAGAATATACCCTAGCATTAGCTACAAGATATATCTTGTCAAAAGTTCAGGGAACCGTAGTTACCAATCTCTCTACCACCCGGATGATTGATGATATTGCTTTGGAGTCTGGCGTCAAGGTTATCCGCACCAGAGTGGGCGAAGCCAATGTCGTCCAACAAATGCAAAAAGAAAAAGCCGTAATTGGCGGTGAAGGCAATGGTGGAGTAATTTTGCCAGAAGTGCATTATGGCCGAGACGGCGCAGTGGCTATGGCTTTAGTCTTACAATTAATCACCGATTCAAAGAAGACAATCAGTGAATTGGCAAAGGGATTCCCAAAATATTATATGATAAAAAGGACTCTCATAGTTAAAAATGTTGCAGGATTTTTCAAAAAAATAGAAAAGAAATTCTTCCCTGCAGAAGTTGACCATACTGAGGGAATAAAACTGAATATGTCTGAGGCCTGGATTCATTTGCGTGCTTCAGGCACCGAACCAATCCTGCGACTAATCATTGAAGCAAAGACAAAAGAAAGACTGCAAGAGATTCATCGGGAAATAACAACAATCGCACACGGCGCTGATACGGTGATATGTTGATATGTATATCCCCCGTATCACCATATCACCATTACTGTATTCCGTATCAGCGTATAAGCCTATAAGCATATTATTGTAGAGGAGAAAAATTATGTGTGGTATTATTGGCTATGTAGGAAAACAAGAGGCAATGCCTATTTTGCTTGAGGGCTTGAAAAGATTAGAATATCGGGGTTATGATTCTGCCGGCATAGCAATTATCAATGGTGAGAAGATTGGATTGCGCCGTGTAGCCGGCAAGATTAACTCTTTGGAGGCAAATCTTCAAAAGTCACCTTTAGAAGGCAGAATTGGTTTAGGACACACACGCTGGGCTACTCATGGTGAACCATCAGAAAGTAATGCGCATCCACATACTGACTGTAAAGAAGAAATCATCGTGGTTCATAATGGCATCATTGAAAACTTTGCTGTTCTCCGTGAGGAACTCCAAATGGAAGGACATACTTTTCGTTCTGAAACTGATACAGAAGTAATTCCTCATCTGATTGAAAAGTATTACGAAGGGAACTTAGAAGAAGCAGTAAGAAAGACTTTACAGCGAATTCAGGGAACTTACGGATTAGGCATTGTTTGTAAGCACGAGCCCAAAAAACTGATTGCTGCCAGAAATGGAAGCCCTTTAGTGCTTGGACTGGGCAAAGAAGAAAATTTCTTGGCTTCTGATATTCCAGCCATTTTGAAACACACTAACGAAGTCAGTTATCTTGAAGATAGAGAAATTGCTATTTTGGAGGCCAAAAAAATACAAATTTCTAATTTAGAGGGAAAGCGAATTGAGAGAGAAAAGAAGACCATTACCTGGAATGCTGAGATGGCTGAGAAGAATGGGTTCGCCCATTTTATGCTGAAAGAAATCAATGAGCAACCAAAAGCAGTGACTGACACCTTGCGAGGCAGACTTGATTTAGATAAAGCCGAAGCGGTCTTAGGTGGGCTCAATCTTACTTTGCCGGAACTTTTGGAAATAGACCGAATTATTATTACTGCCTGTGGAACTTCCTGGCATGCTGGAATGATAGGTAAGTATCTCTTAGAAGAATTTGTCCGAATTCCTGTAGAAGTAGAAAATGCAGCAGAATTTCGCTATCGCAATGCAATCTTTGACCGCCGGAGTCTGGTAATTGTGATTAGCCAATCCGGAGAGACAGCAGATACATTAGCGGCGATGAAGAAAGTGCAAGCCGAGAGGGTTAAAGTCATCGCTATCTGTAATGTCGTAGGAAGCTCTATTGCTCGGGAAGCGGATGGTGGAATTTTCACCCATGCCGGACCAGAAATCGGTGTAGCTTCAACTAAAGCATTTACCGCTCAAATCGCCGCACTTTTTATTCTGACACTCTATCTCGGTCGCATTCGCAAGACTATCTCCAGCATGGAGGCCCGGAAAATGATAGAAGCGATGCAAGACATTCCTCAAAAAATGGAAGCAATTTTGAGAGAGGATGAATGGATTAAGAAATGCGCCGAAGCCTATTTTAGGGCCAATAACGCCCTCTATTTAGGCCGAGGTTATAATTATCCCATTGCCTTGGAAGGTGCTCTGAAATTAAAAGAAATTTCTTATGTTCACGCCGAAGGTTATCCGGCAGCTGAAATGAAACATGGACCAATTGCTTTGATTGACTGGAATATGCCAGTAGTAGTCATTGCCCCAAAGGATAAGACTTACGATAAAATTCTTGGCAATATTGAAGAAGTCAAGGCCAGAGGAGGCGATATTTTAGCAGTAGCTACTCAAGGAGACGAAGAAATCAAGAAATTGGTCAATCATGTAATCTACATTCCTGAGACTGAGGAATATCTCACACCGTTTCTCACGGTAGTTCCTCTGCAACTATTAGCTTATTATATTGCTATTCGTAGAAACTGTAACGTAGACCAGCCGAGAAATTTAGCCAAAAGTGTTACGGTAGAGTGAGAGACAGAAATAACGCTCGACGCTGAACGCTATACGCTCCAGGCTCCGTGCGTAATGCGTTAGGCGTAAAGCGTTAAGCATATTTCTGCGGGGTCGTCTAACGGCAGGACTGCAGACTCTGGATCTGCCTATCGGGGTTCGAATCCCTGCCCCGCAGCCAAGTCGCTTCACTTCATTGTAAATTGTCCGCCAAACTAACGGCGGATCTGCCTATGGCATGATAAAATGCAAATTGCAAATCTTAAAAATGCCGTTGCTATAAAAAGAACATTTCTGCGGTAGGACAGCCATCCTGGCTGTCCATTTAATTTGATAAGACAGGCGGGAACGCCTGTCCCACCAGATATAAAAATACCATTAAGCTAATGAAAAAGACGAGAGCAAATTTACTTATAAAAGGTATAGTCCAGGGCGTTGGCTTCAGACCATTTGTCTATCGTTTATCTCATCGCTATCAACTCACGGGCTGGGTATCAAATTCTACCAAAGGAGTTGAGATTGAAGTAGAAGGAGAAGAGGAAAGAATAGAAAAATTCATTTCTGCCTTGCCTGTTGAGGCACCACCACTTTCGGTAATTGAGGAAATCAAAGTCAATTTTTTAGAGAAACCAAAAGGATATGAACAATTCAAAATAAGAGGCAGTCTGAAAGAGGAAACCTCTTTCACCCTAATTTCGCCTGACATTGCTACTTGTCCAGAGTGTCAACAAGAATTGTTTGACAAAAAAGACCGACGCTATCTTTATCCATTTATTAACTGCACAAATTGTGGGCCACGGCTTTCCATCATTAAAGAAACACCTTATGACCGTCCAGCGACAACAATGGCAGATTTTAAGATGTGCCCCGAATGCCTTAGGGAATATGAAAGCCCACTCAATCGTCGTTTTCACGCTCAGCCAAATGCCTGTCCTCTTTGTGGACCATCTTTGACATTACTTGAGGCACAGGGAAAAGTCATAAAAAAAAAGTCAGAGATTGAATATACTATTGATTTATTGAGGGAAGGAAAAATTGTCGCTATCAAAGGTATTGGTGGTTTTCATATTGCCTGTGATGCTACCAACGAAGAAGCAGTTCAAGAATTGCGCCGTCGCAAAAATAGACCCGACAAGCCTTTTGCCCTGATGGCTCATTCTGTTGAAATCATCCGCCAATTTTGTGAAGTCTCTGAAGAAGAAGCAAAATCGCTCCTTTCCCCTCAAGCCCCCATTGTTCTTCTAAAAAAAAATCTAAGACCTACTATTCCCATCGCTCCTTCTATTGCTCCCTATAATCGCTATCTTGGCGTAATGTTACCCTATACTCCCTTGCATCATCTTTTATTTAGAAATTCACCAACTGTATTAGTAATGACCAGCGGGAATTTACAAGATGAACCTATTGTCACTGATAATGAAGAAGCTATAAAAAGACTTTCCGGAATCGCTGATTATTTCCTCCTGCATAACCGAGAAATTCAAAATCGCAATGACGATTCTATTATTCTTGTTATCCCTCCCCCCGTGGGGGAGGGTAAGGGCGGGGTTACTCCGATGGTTCAGATTATCCGCCATTCTCGTGGCTATGCACCGCACCCCATAAGACTTCCATTCAAGTCAAAAAAAATCCTAGCCACTGGACCACAAATGAAAAACACCTTTTGTTTAGCCAGCGGTGATTATGCCTTTGTCAGTCAGCATATTGGTGAAATGGAAAATCTGGAAACCCTACAATTTTTTGAAGAAATGGTGGAAAGATACAAAAGGTGGTTTAAGATTACACCTGAAATCATCGCTTACGACCTGCATCCTGATTATCTAACTACTAGATGGGCAAAGAAACAGTCAGATGTCACTCTAATACCAGTCCAACATCACGAAGCTCATATTGCCAGCAATTTAGTTGATAATGAAATAGCAGAATCAGTTATTGGGATTGCCTTTGATGGCACAGGATATGGAAGAGACAGAAATATCTGGGGAGGAGAATTTTTTATCACACCTCCTTTTGTTAAAGAGAAAAACGGAGGATTTAGACGAATAGGACATCTAAAATATTTGCCTTTACCGGGTGGCGAAACTTCTATCAAAAAGCCATATCGCATTGCCTTGGCCTATCTCTATTATCTCTTTGGCGAAACGCATTCAGATCTTTTCTCTGGAGTAGGGACGTTTCATGAAACGCCCCTACAACGAGAAATAAACATAATTGTCAAACAGATTGAGACCAATTTTAATCTTGCCTGGACTTCAAGTCTGGGGCGATTGTTTGATGCAGTGGCGGCTATGTTAAATGTATGTCAGAAGATTACCTTTGAAGCCCAAGGTCCAATGGCTTTGGAATCGCTGGTGAGGGAGGATTCAGATGAAACTTACGAATGCGAGATTAAATGTGAAGATAAAAACCTGTCCACCGTTAGTCCCGTTAGAGATTGTGTGTTAGGCTCTGCCGAACTTCGTATTTCTAACGGGGTTAGTGTGGCGGAGTGGCTCATCAATCCCAAAGAAATTCTGAAATCTATTTTAAGCGACCTCCAAAGGCATCTACCTCCGAAAATCATTGCCACCAAATTTCATAATTCTGTTGTTGACTTTACAGTAAAGATGTGTGAAAATTTAAGACTTGAAACTGGTTTGGAAAAAGTAGCCTTGAGTGGTGGCGTTTTCCAGAATAGATATTTATTAGAAAAGACTCTTCAGAAACTTACTAGAAGTGGATTTGAGGTATTCATTCACCACAAGGTCCCGGCCAATGACGGAGGGATTTCTTTAGGGCAGATAGCGATTGCTAATATCAAAAATCAAATATAAAATATCAAATATACAAACCAAAATTGAAAAATGCAAAGTGAAGGAAAGTTTATTCTCCTTAATTTTGAGTTTTGCACTTTGCAATTTGAATTTTGCAATGGAGCGAAGCGACTATGTGTTTAGCCATTCCCGGTCAGATTGAATCTATTCATCGCCAAATAGCTAAAATTAACATCCGAGGCTTGAAGCGCGAAGTTAACCTAATGCTTGTCCCAGAAGCTAAAGTGGGGAACTATGTTCTCATTCATGCCGGCTTTGCTATTCAAATACTTGATGAAAAAGAAGCCGAAGAAACAATTCAACTATTAGAACAGGCGGAAATTTTAAGTTGACAACACGGTTTATTGGGTTTACCCGGTTTATCCCGATTTTATCGGGACAAACCCAATAAACCCAATGAACCCAACAAATCATGCTAAACCTAAATCGTTTTCGTGAGGCCCAATTAGCTGAAAGGCTTCTTTCACAAATTAAGAACTTAGCCGTTGAACCGGTTTCACTGATGGAAGTTTGTGGCACCCATACCATGGCGATTTCTCAAAGTGGAATTAGAAGTCTCCTGCCAAAAAGTCTAAAGCTCCTCTCTGGACCAGGTTGTCCGGTTTGTGTTACCCCCTTGGAAGATATTGATTCGGTGATTGAATTAGCTAAGATGCCTTCGGTCATTCTGACCACTTTTGGTGATATGATGCGGGTGCCAGGCTCAAAATCAAGTCTGGAAAGAGCAAAGGCAGAAGGTTCTGACATTAGAGTCGTCTATTCACCGTTAGACTCTATAAAATTTGCCCTACAAAATCCTGAAAAGGAGATTGTCTTTGTAGGAGTGGGTTTTGAGACAACTTCGCCTACGATTGCCGCCACCATTTTGAAAGCCAGAGAAAACAAACTAAAAAATTTCTTTGTCTATCCTGCTTTTAAAACTATTCCTAAAGCAATGGGGGCGCTTTTAGAGATGGGTAAAACAAAGATTGATGGCTTCATCTGTCCGGGACATGTTTCTACCATTATCGGCTCAGAACCCTACGAATTCATTCCACAACAATTTGGAGTGCCTTGCGTGATTACCGGTTTTGAACCGATTGATGTCTTGGAAGGAATCCTGATGCTATTAAAACAAACAAATAGTAGAGAACCAAAAGTGGAAATACAATACCGTAGATGTGTTAAACCAGAAGGAAATTTAAGCGCTAAGGAGATGTTAAAAAAAGTCTTTAAGGAGACAGATGCCAGTTGGCGAGCAATTGGGACAATTCCGGAAACTGGACTAACTCTTAGAGAAGAATTTGAGCAATTTGACGCTACCAAAAGATTCAAGATAGAGGTAAAAAAAGCTACAGAACCAAAAGGCTGTCTTTGTGGAAATATTCTCATCGGGGTAGCTGAACCAAAGGATTGTAAACTATTTGGCAAAGGTTGCACTCCTACCAGTCCGATTGGCCCCTGTATGGTTTCTTCTGAAGGCGCCTGCGCTGCCTGGTATAAATATGGCGAGGCAAGATAAAAAATTCTTTACTTTTGTATTTCAAAAGAATGAAGAATAAAGAAGGGAGGCACCCCAAAATTTAGATGCTCCCCCCTGTTATAATAGATGTTATTTTTATCTAATGACTATCATCCTCTTCGTCGCCGTGAAATCACCTGCACTTAGTCGATAGAAATACACGCCAGAGGCTACAGAGTTTCCACTCTCATTCTTCCCGTTCCACCTGACCGCATAATAGCCTGGTTCCTGCGGTTCATTCACTAATGTCTTCACCAGTTGACCAGCAATGTTGTAGATTTTCAAAGTAGTGTGGCTAATAGCAGACAGCGAATAGCGGATAGCGGTTTGCGTGCTGAACGGATTCGGATAGTTCTGATGTAATTTCGGCTTTCGGTTTTTAGCTTTCTGCTCTGTAAGCTCCTCTACCCCCACTGCCGCAGAATCCTCAAAGATTACAGTTTCCATCCTATTATAACTCGCACATCCACTGAAGATGATTTCTCCGTAACCGTTTTTATTCAAATCATAGACTTTAACCTTAGAGTAGGTAATCCAAGGATGGTGGTACTCCCATATCTGAACATAGTTGTCATTTCCAAATGCCTTATACACATACATACTTCCCATTGCTGAAAATACCACCTCTGGGATAGAATCTCCATTTACATCTCCGGTAGCTACACTTCCGCCAAAAGGGACAGGTATTCCTGGACCACTACCTTCCAAGAAAGACAGAGAACATACTTGGGCATAACTATTATTTCCTACCGCTTCAAATATCCGAAAGGTAAATAGAAGTGGAATTAAGGTAAAACCACCAAGAATAAACTCTGGCTTTTCATCTTTGTCCATATTTTTTCCCACCGCACCGAGACGACCTGGTATGAAGAAAGAATCTACGGCAACCATTGCAAAAGAGTCAATTCCTATCTGGGTATTCTCCCATACACACATCTCTGGTCCAGCTCCAGTGGCTATTTCTGTCTTACCATCAAGGTCAAAATCTTCTATGATCTGTTTGTATGGCTTCTTGGGCTCTTCCGTGCGAAAGACAAGGTTATAGATATTATCTCCCTGGCATTCATACACATCCCACCTGCCAGCAGACACTGCAATTTCTTTCTTACCATCCTGGTCAAGGTCAGGAGCAATACAAAAATCGGTGCCGCCGCTATATATCGGATCGCTTCCCCACACCCTCAGGGAAGGAAAGGAGTCAGGAGCAGGACTTTCATAAACCCAGACAGTTTTGTCCTTCGTAAGATAAATCACCACCAAGTCTGTCAGACCGTCTTCGTCTATATCTCCGACATCAGGCGCTCCCCCCACATCACCCAAGAGAGTAAACACTCTTTGATATTGATTATTTCCTTGATGTTCAAAGAAATCCACCACAAATATTCCGGCAGTAGTGTCATAATAGCTAGTAATCACCTCGTTAAGCCCATTATGATTGCAATCATATACCAGAAGCCCCATATCCGTGGAACCCCAAGCTGAATAACCCCTAGCGACTGGTAAAGTTGCCACCACCTTGAACTTATCAGCCTCTCCCAGAATAGGAACAAAAAACATCAAAATAAAAGTAACAAATAGCAGTTGCCTCATAGATTCCCATCTAAAGAATCAAGAGGCAAAGAGGAAGCAAGATTAAATGTCTTCTCCTTCGCCTCTATGAAACTCTTCTTCCGACTTTCGTCGGGTCATGGTAAATGAAACCAGTTCTATGTCAAATTACAAGACGGGTTTCGTTTATTTTAAAAGAATCAATTTCTTTATATCTGCAAAATCTCCTGTAGTCAGGCGATAGAAATATACGCCACTGGCGACTCGTTTCCCTTCGCTATCCTTTCCGTCCCAGGCAGAAGTGTGAATGCCCGCCTCCACATTTCCGTCAACCAATGTTTTCACTAACTGCCCGGCGATATTGTAAATCTTCAAAGAAATGTGTTTATTATTCTCTGAAACCTCATACCGAATGACAGTAGCTGAGTTGAAGGGATTAGGAGCGTTTTGATAGAGTTTAGTTTGAATCGCAGAAGATGGATTCTGAACTTCTGCAGTTAACTGGGTTGCTCCCTCGCTTTTTTCTTCTCTGTCAAATTCATAAACCTTGATTGAAGCAAGTGCAGCATATTCCCCTTTTTCTTTAGTCACCTTAAGAACAATTTCACGGTCTTTGTAAAAAGCAGGAGGTATCCAGATTAGCGTGGTTTCCGGTTTTCCGGCTTCAAAGTGTATCATCTTGTGTTTTTTTCCGTCAATCTCTACGCTCTGCTTCCACTTTCCTTTACTCTCATGATAAGAGACTAATTCTAAGGGATAACGCAATTCAGGGTTCAGACCAGTTATTCTGTATTTCAAGGTGTCGTATCCAACATCTACCTTTTGATAAGGTTCGCTTCCGAACACAAAGAAAGTGTCTCTTGATATAGTGTAAGGAGACGGCGCTGGCAGCCCAACATTTGCCGCAACATAGGGAGAAGGGTAATCAGAGAAAGAAATTGTCTTTGTCTTTACCTCATAGGGGGCGCTATTCCCCTCGGTCCAGACAAAATAGACATAGGTTCTTGAACGGAGACCAGGACCTGTAATTACTCTTCTCCAGGCAAGATGAGGATACTTAGAGTTCTCAGATGTTTGGCTAACATTGAGAGTCTCAGTGAATGGGCTGTAGAAATATATTTCCGGATTGGTCCTAGTTGGATTCTCACGCCAAGTGTAATATTGACTTCCTGAAATTACAGGGGAGCGCGAGTCTTCCAAGGTCTGGCTGAAATTGCGTGCTGGCTGCCAACTTCCACCAGAAGCCCTTCTTTCCCAGACATCATAAATCCCAGAGCCAGGTTCTTGCTCTTCCTCCCACAATGCAACAAACTCTGACCCGTAAAAGTCAATCATCGGCTTCTGAGAAACCAAATCCGAACTTGTGTAAAGTGGGATAGGATAAAGTGGGTCGTCCCAGCCAACAGTGGAGACCCGATATTTGTAGTAAATATCATTTCCTCCATTTTTCCAGGCTGCGTAGGGCATACTGGGAGTAGTAGTAAGGTCAAGGGTTATGCTTGGAGACCTTGCGGGAGGTCCGAAGATGGAATTTATTGAACAGACAGTGTCAACTACGGCGGCATTAAAGTTGTCCACTGGAAATCTGGCACACGCTAAATCGCCTTCTTCTGGCTGGGGCCACCAGTAATGCTCAATGAATAAGAGATAGCCCATATCTGTGGCTGGGTCTATAGCTAGAGATGGCTCGGAGGCACTGCATACTGGAAGTAGCCAGGGTGGTTGCCAGATGGAAGCAAGTCTAGTATAGCAAATGTGGCCTGTGTATCGTGTCCAGGCAATGCAGGGCTTATTCTGAGAATCAAGCGCAATACTTGGAAGATAGCCATAACCAAGACACATTGGTAGGTTCCAATTTACCCCTCCATCCAAAGAGGAAGTGACGAAAACCTTTTCGCCACTTTCATAAACAAGCCACAGGTCATCAGTATTTGGCACTCGCACTAATTTCTGCCCATTATTATAGGCAGTAGCATTAGGAGAATAGGAAAGCAAGGGCCGATTTGTGTGATAGCAACCGGTGCGGCGCTCATCATGATGAAAAGTAGCCCACTCCATTCGTCTGGAATTATATTCTCCAGAAAGGTCCCAGCAATGAACTTTGTTGTCCAAGCAACCGATAATGATTTCTACATCACCATCCTTGTCTAAGTCTGTTATCACTGGAGAAGAGCGTGTCCCATCTCCCATTTTCAGAGGAAATCCTCCAACTGTACCCCCATCGCTATGAAAACCAACGACACTAGGACTACAGCTCAATCCGAAGACTATCTCTGGCTTTCCATCACCATCAATATCACCTATAGCTGGTGAGGAAAGAATAGATGCTCCTACTGGCTTCTGCCAGCGAAGGGTTCCATCACTGTTCAAGACATACAATCTTCCTGAACCTGCATCTGATGTCCCGAAGATTACTTCCAGTTTATCATCGCCATCTAAGTTACCAATCGCTACTGAAGAGGCCCCCATAGGATAAGTCTGATATGACCAAAGGAGCGTCCCATTTCTGTCCCAAACACAAACTTTGCTAGCAGAAGAACTAATGTGCGCTCCGGCGATTACTTCTAGTGGTCTGTGACACTAATTTTTGATATTGTAATAGAACCTGTTAAGTTTCTTACGAGCAATGTTCTTTGTAAACTGCCAGGAAACGGTTGCTTTCTGACGATTACGTTGTCTGACCCAAGCA
>JBFLXN010000319.1:0-1517 GCA_040755715.1 Candidatus Edwardsiibacteriota bacterium | reverse complement strand
GGCGTTTTTTTAATCTTAGCATTTTTCTTTCCTCCTGGCTTTAATTATATCACATTTCAGCACCCTATGTCAAGCCAGAAGATAGATTTTACAAGCCTTTCAGAAGGAGTTTTTCAGGAGTAACTAAGTAATATCTCCATTTTTGATTTCTCTACCAAATCAAATATTCCTGTCTTGCGAAAAGCATTTCTCAGCTCTTCCGTAATAACTGCTGCAATCCCAGCAGAAACATCGTAGGCATCCAAGGAATAGACGGCAAGCGGTATCTTTTTAAACCCTGGAGAGAGCAGTATAATTTTTACGCTATCCTGTTTAATAGGAGTAAGTTGAGCCGTTGCTACTGGTGCTCCCCTAAGGGCTTTATCCAGCTCAGGTAAAAGTTGGTCTATGGCATCACTAACAGCTCCTTCACAGGCGAGTTTCACCCGTGTGGCTCCCAGAAATGCGTCGCTAGGGGTTTTCGTTGAGTTCCCAATTAATCGGACATCCATAAGAGTTTTACTAGTGTTCACCTCTATTAACTCAAAATGCATAGTAAGGCGAGCTGTCGTAGTATAACCAAATAACGGGACATTCTGATTTTCTATCGTACTTTTTAATTTAAGGTCAGGAGTTTTGGCTTGGGTTTGTACTGCCACAAAGAGACCGGACCGCTCTAATGCGTACACAAGTGCTTGTGTGACTCCTTGAGGAGTAATTGATGTCTTCTTTCCACTTCTGTCTTCGACTGAGAGCACAGTTAAACTTCTTCCTAAAGTTGCATAAACTTCTTTAACTCTATAACTGGCAAAGGGGTCAATCTTTGGAACACATCCGAAAATAGCCTGGATTACAAAAGCAGAAGCGGCAAATATTAAAACGTGCTTAATTTTGTAAGTCATGAATACGTCACCTCCTTTTTAACAATTCCCGAACTAATTTGATAATCGCCTTATCAAATTTCTCTTCCGTCGCCCCTTCAGACACAGTCCTCTTTGGTATCTTGGTGTGGATATCCACTAAGGTTAAATCCACAGCTATCTGATTTCCTATCTGGGTTATGTTGCCTTCAATTTGATATTCAGCAGAACCTGCTTCCACAAGTATAAAGTTCGCGCTCTTCTCAACCTCGGCTATGATGATTTGATAGGTTCTTATATAGAAAGAGGTGGCTTTTTCTGAGCAATTGATAGTTCCTATAGCTATTCTCCTTTTATCTCGAGCGATAGCCAACAGGCGCTCAATTTCTGTTTTTAGCCCGCTTGTCTCTTCTTTTTGATATCCAATCTTTTTTAATCTAATTATTCCACGATGGTCAATCAAAATCAGACAGGGTAGTTTGTCTATTTCATAAAGTGTTTGTACGGTTTGCAGTGTATCAAGAAGTATGGGATACGTGATGCTTTTATTCTTAACTATAGTTTCTAATAAATTTCTTGACATAATTTAATATTTATGCTATACTATTGTCTGGAGGTGACAATAGTATGGCTGATATACCAAGTCGTTATGTTCGTAAATTGACAGTAAAAGAAAAA
>JBFLXN010000318.1:0-1527 GCA_040755715.1 Candidatus Edwardsiibacteriota bacterium | reverse complement strand
TTAACCTCCTCGGAAATTTTTTGACATTTAAATTATATCATAATTTCCGAGGATACTCAAGAAATAATCAGACTGGAAATCACTATTTTTTGTTGGAATAAATAATTTTTCACCAGTAACTATATTAGGAGAAAAGATGAATAAGGAAAAGATTCATCAACCCAAAATTGCTTTAAGAGGTGAATTGACACCACCTTCACCTATCAGAAAATTGGCTCCTTTAGCGGATGAGGCTAAAAGGAAAGGCATCAGAGTCTATCACCTCAATATCGGACAGCCAGAGATCAAGACACCTGAAGAAATTATGGAAGCGCTTAGGAACTATAAGGAAGAGGTTCTGGCCTACGGGCCATCAATGGGCATTGCAGAACTCCGTCAGGAACTAGTCAGATATTATGCTCATTTTGACATTTCCTTGACTTTGGATGATATTATGATTACTACCGGTGGGAGCGAAGCCATTCTCTTTGCTCTGATGGCTGTCTGTGACCCCCAGGACGAGGTGATTACCTTTGAACCATTCTACACGAATTATGCTGGCTTTGCTACTATGGCTGGAGTGAATCTCATCGCCCTACCTACTTTGTTGGAGAACGGATTCCACTTACCATTAAAAAGTGAGATTACTAGAAAAATTACTCCTAGAACAAAAGCAATTCTTTATTGCTCTCCTAATAATCCGACAGGGACAATTTATACCCGTGAAGAATTGCTAATGTTATCACAAATTGTCAAAGAGTATAATCTCTTTTTATTGGCTGATGAGGTTTATCGTGAATTTGTTTATGATGGTGTAATTCACACGGGTATTTTGACTTTGAAAGAGATTGAAGAAAGAGCTATTCTTTTAGATAGTATCTCCAAGCGATTCTCGGCTTGTGGTGCTAGAATTGGTTGCTTAATTTCCAAAAACCATCAAGTAATGGAGACCGTCTTGAAATTTGGTCAAGCCCGCTTGTGTCCACCTACCATTGAACAAATAGGCGCCGTGGCTGGTTACAGAGTTTGGGATGCGTATTTGAAGAAGATAGTGGTTGAATTCAATCGCCGTAGAGATGTTATGTGTGAGGAGTTGGTAAAGATTCCAAGCTGTGTCTTCTACAAACCGGAAGGGGCATTTTATCTAATAGTCAGATTGCCTATTGATGACAGTGAAAATTTTGCTCGTTGGCTACTTTCTGATTTCAGTCTTGACAAAAAGACGGTGATGCTTGCTCCAGCCGATGGTTTTTACCTCACCGAAGGCAGTGGCAGACAGGAGGTGCGAATTGCCTATGTCTTAAAAGAACAGGCTTTGCGAGATGCGATAAGGATCTTAGCCAAGGGAATTGAAGCATATAACCGCAGAAGATGAACAATTTTTGAAACCACGGATTAATTAGAGACAAATTCTCATTTTTTGGGTCTTTCCCACTTTACTGGCAAATTTGGGATGTAATGTCTTGATAGATATAGCAATTGTGCGTCTGTCCCAAATTACTGGCAAAATAGTTATAATTTGCTCTTTGAAATTTAATCTGATAGAGT
>JBFLXN010000317.1:0-1542 GCA_040755715.1 Candidatus Edwardsiibacteriota bacterium | reverse complement strand
AACCCCGAACTTCAAGATACACCTCCATTTTTTGAACGCTTGGGCTGGGGAAATAAAAACCACATAAGGCCTGTCCCGATTTCCGTCGGGACGCGAAGGAGATTGTTTTATTTTCTCCAGCCATTCGACTTTTCTTTATCTAAATTTTTTAATATAATCCTGGTGATAGCCACAAAGCACTTTTTTCCTTGCTCTTTTCCGCACAAGGCGGATCAGCCTCTGGCTGAAAGAGCACAAAATAATAGTTTGCTTGTGAGCGCTTTTTCAGTTAAACTGCGTATAAGGGAATTTCTTATTCGTTCCGATTTCATCGGAACTCACCACCGACTAAAGTCGGTGGCTACAATAAAGCGTATAAAACGCAAGGTTGCAGTGGGATAATTAAAATCCCGACTGAAAAAGTTAATCACCGCATTTGCCTTCGGAGAATAGGCAGATGCTTTTGGGCTATCTATTCATTCTCCGGAAAGGAGGCTATCACCTTAAATCCCTGCCTGCGGCAGGCAGGCGAAAGGAGCTTTTATGAAAAACGAAATCGTCGTAGGTATTGATCCACATTCAGATACACTCGGCGGTGTTGTGATGCAGGAACACACCATCCTTTCTACTTTCTCTATTCCGAATTGTTCCAAAGAGCACACCGACCGTCTAATCAATGAAGCAGAAAAAATTTAAAATGCGAAAGACCAAAACGGATATCATTGATGCCAAAAACATTGTTGAGGTTTATTACCAGCAGAATGCCCATCAAACTAAATTTCCCGACGGTGTTTTGATGGACCTTCGCGAAATCACACGCCTTTATTCCTGGCTTGTGAATCTTCAAATATTTTAGTGTCTGCTTCACAAGGGCACTTCGGTCCTGAGACAGCAGTTAAACTCAAAGAACTGGCAGCGACATCTTTCGGCATTCCCGAGGGAAAACAGGGCTTTACAACCTGCTTGAAAACTCTGGCTTCGCTCTACCAACACTTTGATGACCTGTTAAAATCAATTGAGACAGAAATTATTCTGCCTCTGCTTTCACAGGTTCAACATCCTTTCTCAGAATTCAAAGGGTTCAGTACCGTGCAGACAGCTTCTTTTGTCTCTGAACTCGGCAACCCACACAACTTTGATAATGCCGATGCTGCTGTCGCTTTCTTCGGGTATGACCCTTCCATTTCTCAGTCGGGAAAAAGAACAGGTCAGGGTAAACATATATCAAAGTGTGGCACTAAATACGGACGAGAAACAATGTACCTCACAGCAAGAAGTTGTATGCTGCACAATCCAGTGTTGAAATCAAAATATAATCGTCTCAAAAAATCAAGATTCTGGAAAGATGCTCAGTCTATTCTTGCTGCTGATTTGATAAAAATCTGTTACGCTATGTACAGAGACAACTCTGCTTTTGACCCAAACAAAATTTATTAAGTGATTAAGGTGATAGTCCTCAAAAAATTTTTTGTTAATAACCCTGTGAATAATTCAGTCAAATCTGATACAGGATACCTCTATCTCAACTTAATTTTTTACTTGACTTCTAATAGAGAATCTCCT
>JBFLXN010000316.1:0-1610 GCA_040755715.1 Candidatus Edwardsiibacteriota bacterium | reverse complement strand
CTTCATCTTCACCCTCCAAGTGATAAGGATGAAAATATTTTACACTATATGCAAAACCTTGTGTATGGCTGATTTGATGAAGATTAAAAATACCTTAGATAGAAGTTATCGCTGGATCTGGGTATTTTTATTTTGGTTGATTTTAAATACATTTTTTTTATCCATACCCTTAATTGTGTTATAGTATCGCTATGAAATCAGTAAAAGGCAACTTGGTATAATTATCGTTCTGTGAATAAATGCGAAAATTAATTAACGGCATAATTCAAGACCTCCAACTCTTGAAATTTTTAATACTGCATGATAAAAGCTACCGAAGTTTAGGAGCAGGAATAATAGTCATAACCATGGGAGTGCTTTGGCCCATTTTGACTTTTGATTTCTCGAATCTATTAACTCCAGAGTTAGCAACTCCTGAGAAACAACGGGACCTAAAACAAATATTACTTGGCATAATATTGATACTAGGTTTAGTAGCATTGTTTATCCTCAACCGGTATTATTTTAACCCGAATTACGCAAGGGTATGTATTAAATGACCACACTGTGTCATTCCGAGCGAAGCGAGGAATCTCATTTTGAGTGATGAGATTGCCACGTCGCTCCGCTCCTCGCAATGACATTTTGAAAGGTTTGCGTAATTCGGGTTTAAAAAATGGAAAACTGTCCATAGCCTTTCCTCAGTAGACTTAGATAAACTAAACAGATACTTATGAATGAAAAGACCACAGAACAAGACATTCAAGGCGATGGCCGATGGCCACGCCTTAATTTTATCGTTGAACCTGTAGAAAAAGTCTTAAAAGGCTTATAATACCGCCATTCATCTTATGAAAAGAAGAGAAAAGACCGCTTAGTAAGGAGGATGGATGGCGAGATATAAAGAGTACGATTATTCTCAGGGCAAATTCATACCAGTATACTTTGATAAACAAATATTACCCGGAACTTTTGAGTATACTCTTCATTATCTAATCGATAACGAAATAGACCTATCAGTTTTTGATCTGCGTTATCAGAACGATGAGACTGGGGCACCTGCGTATGATCCTGCAATACTGTTAAAGATAATATTGTATGCCTACTCACGGGGATCACATCAAGCAGGAAGATAGCACAGTGCTGCCGGGAGAACATCATTTTCATGGCGCTATCGGCTGACACCCAGCCGCACTTTACAACCATTGCGGATTTTATCTCGACCCTGGATCAGGAGATCGTAAGATTATTTCTTGAGGTGTTATTGATCTGTGATGAAATGAACCTGATTGGCAAAGAGATGTTTGCAGTAGACGGTTTAAAGCTTCCCTCGAACGCATCTAAAGAGTGGAGTGGAACGAAAGATGATTTTGAGAAGAAGAAAGAGAAGATGGAGAAGGTGATCAGGCAGATCATCAAGAGGCATCGTGAAATAGATATAAAGGAGAAGGACAAAGAAATAGTTAAGCAGGAACAAAAGTATGTTGAAACCATCCAAAAGAGAGGAAAATTCAGGAAGGGGTCAGGTCTTTAATCTTGACATTCTGTGCAGTAATTTCTTTTAAAAATCAGGTATGTGTCCCTAATTTCGTTCCTAACTGGCAATTTTACTAGGTTTTGGTTCTTGTTTA
>JBFLXN010000315.1:0-1637 GCA_040755715.1 Candidatus Edwardsiibacteriota bacterium | reverse complement strand
CCGAAGTGAGCTACTTCAATCTGGCGCCAAACGCTATTAAGATTTTCTGAGTTACTTGTTCTGGGAATATTATAATGCTCCAAAAATAACTCAGAATTTGCACCGAAATCGGTGAAGCCCCAATTTTCTTTTAAAAATCATTAAATTTTTCTAAGGTCTCAAGAGGCATCTTTCAAAGTTAATGTGATCACTAATGGGACATGGGTAACACATCCCAACTTCAGGCAGCTAATTTTTTATTCATCACCTCCTCTTGCTGCATCGTTTTTAATACTATACCACAATTTGGATTTTCTGTCAAGCCTTTTTCACTTTTTATTTTCATTAATTTTTCGTAAGGAGTTAATCCACCTATGGCCATATTTGGTTTTATGTAATTTAAATAGTCTGTGAATTCTTTTAATTTCTCATATCTATCTTTGAATGATAGAAACCTATATTTCTTATAGAACTCTTTATCTGTTAGCATCAGCTGGAATTGGACACTTTGACAATTTTGGAATAAAGACCTTAAAGGGTTAAATGAACCCATTGCTCTTCCAAATTATACCTTTTTCTCCTTTCCCAAGTCAACCTCTTTGTCTCTTCTCTCCTTTTCAGGATCTCTTCTCTTTTCCCATAGACTTCTGCCGTTATTTCCATTTTTCACCTTCTCCTTACGAATGTTTTACTTAGTTTGTTATTTTAAAAACCTCTTTTTATTTTTAACGGATACAAACGGATATTACATAGGTTTTTAAAAATCTGTCTAATCCGTTTCCGCCAGCCTGCCGTCCTGCGGGCAGGCACCGAATTCGTGGGTTGAAAAGCCACGGCTACTTTCCCACCTGCCCAAGCAGGCTTTACCCCCTACCCTGATTTTGATATTTGTCATGCCTGAGGCAGATCCCGACAAAGTCGGGACATTTATGCCGAGCAAAGAAAGACTTATTTAGATGATGAGATTGTGGAATTGGTTATTTTGAGGTTTCTTTTGCCTCTTCCCAGAGACTATCCATCTCGGCTAAAGAAGTTTCTTTCAGTCGCTTTCCCTTCTGCTTAAGATTCTTTTCTATATACTTAAATCTCTCTATGAACTTACTGATTGTCTTCCGCAAAGCATCCTCGGGATTAACTTCCAAAAATCTGGCAACATTGACCAGCGAGAACAGTATATCACCCAACTCTTCTTCAATTTCCTTGCGCATTGTGTTTTGATAAGCCTTTTTGAATTCCAGGATTTCTTCATCAAGTTTATTAAACACCTGTTCCACTCCATTCCAATCAAAACCAACCCGACTTGCTTTATCCTGAATGCGATGAGCTCTGAGTAAAGCAGGGAGACGGCGAGGAATCCCATCAAGGACAGACTTCCTTTTATTTCTCTTTTCCTTTACTTTTATTTCCTCCCAGTTTAAGAGGACTTCTGCGGCATCCTTTGCCTTCTTTTCTCCAAAGACATGGGGATGACGGTGCCGCATCTTTTTAAGGCATCGTTTCAATAGTTCTTCAATATTAAAGCGATTTTCTTCTCTAGTGGTCTGTGACACTAATTTTTGATATTGTAATAGAACCTGTTAAGTTTCTTACGAGCAATGTTCTTTGTAAACTGCCAGGAAACGGTTGCTTTCTGACGATTACGTTGTCTGACCCAAGCA
>JBFLXN010000314.1:0-1639 GCA_040755715.1 Candidatus Edwardsiibacteriota bacterium | reverse complement strand
AAGCTCATTTAGAGACTTGCAGAGACGATAAAGAAAACAACAAAGCCAATAGCGAAGACAAAACTGGTAAAGATAATACAGACACAAACTTTGACTACCTTGGAAGATTTCCAGAAAAGCCAGCAACGGAGAAACAGATAAATCTCTTAAGAAATCTTTGCAATCAGAAATCATATCAGCCTAACCAGGACATCGCAAAACTCACAAGAAAAGAAGCAAGCCAATTGATTAGTCAATTGTTGAACAGATAACAAAGGATTTACACAGCAAGGAAAAGAAGTGAGATATAACCACAATCAAGGAGGTTCAAGATGACAGTCTATATTGTTCTCTTTTGCGGCTATGACTTTGGTAATGAGTCTGGCAACCCAATTGAAGACTGCGTTGAAGAAATATTTACCAAAAGAACAGATGCAGTGAACTATGCCAGAAAAATTGCTTCTGAAAGATGCTTGTATGAATCTGATCTACAAATAATAGAAAGAGAACTCATCCCGCCAAGGCGGGGCAGAAAGCTAACTGACAAAGAATTACTGAAGATAATGACTGATTCTGACTTGTATGATAGCGAGCCAGAAATGAAAAAAATGTTGAAAAGGGTTAAGAAAGCTTGGAAGTGATATGAAATGAGAAACATCAGTGGTCAAGAAAAGAAGTTCAGCAATCAAAACCAGGGCAAGGCTAACAATAAAGATAGTCTTGCTCTTTTTATTAGTAGAGAATTTAAGAAAGGAGAAAAATATGAAATACCGGTTTGATGTCTCGCTTTATGGCAAGACCCTGTTCAAAATAGATGTGCATGCCGAAACCAAGGAAGATGCGCAAACCTACATTCGTAATCTTCTTTATGAAGATGCAAGCCTGGTTTTAGTTGACTCATTGGAGTCACGAGACAGGAAAGTTATAACAGCTGAAACAGAAAGCCACTATGTATTGGATTTCAGGAATAAGAAACAAACAAAAACGAGGAGAAATTATGAATCAGTACAACATGAAAATCAATTATGAGATAGTAGAAAAACTCTACTATTGCAGAGAAAGTTTAAAAAGCATTGGCGTCAAAAAACCGATGACAGTTTTAGTAGAAGACGCAGTAAATTCATATCTTCCAAAAGTGGCAAAAACTATTCTTCAAGAGAACGGAGCTTTACTTTCTCCTGAGAAATGGTGCAAACAAGAAACCGAGAGGAACTAGAAATCAAGGAGGTAACAAGAGATGAAAGAATCAGTTGGGGAAAACTCAAGCTCGTTCATGACCTACGATTCCTTCTTACCTGTTCTGTTTTCAAGACTTGCTTTTGAAGTAGAAATACCAGTTCTAATCCAGTTTATCAAAACCGAATTTGGCATAAATGAAATTGAGTATCTAGAAGACGGAATTTTCAAAGTAAGTAATGCTGTAAAGAAAATCTTCATTGACTTTACAAAGGAAGACCTATCTTATCTCCAGAAAACAATTTCAAAGGGCTATAGAGATATAGAAGATTACAAAAGAAACTTCCAATAACCAACAGAGAAAGGAGGTGAAACCATGACAAACAACAACGGCAATTCTGTCTCAATAAAGATGAGACAAAAAGCAGAGGAGATTCTCATTGCCAAGTGCAACAGAATCATCACACAGATAAACGACAAAAAA
>JBFLXN010000313.1:0-1650 GCA_040755715.1 Candidatus Edwardsiibacteriota bacterium | reverse complement strand
AAGGGGTTACAATTCCGAAAGTTGCCAGTGGCAAGTTTCGGAATGTCATATCCCGATAGAATCGGGATGTGAAAGTGCTGTGTGACTCCCGAAAAAAGTTACGGAATTTATGTCACACAGCACTAGGGCCTGGTTTTGTAGAAAAAATATACGAAAAGGCATTTGCTTATGAATTAAAGAAGGAAACAATTAATTTTGAGCACCAAAAAACAATAAGAGTAGAATATGCCAACTTGGAATTGGGTGATCAACGAGTTGATTTTCTGATTGAGGATGAAATGATTGTAGATATAAAATCAGTTTCACGAATTATTGAACTACATCAAGACCAGATGATTTCATATTTGAAAACAAGTAATAAAAGATTGGGTTTAATACTAAACTTTGGGAGAAAGAAGATAGAAATTAGGAGGTTAGTAAACAATTTTTAACGGCAAAAGTCGCGGAAAATATCGCAAATACTTTTGCCTTCTTAGCGGCTATTTTGCGTTTTTTGCGAATTACAGAACCCAGAAAAAAGGAGGAAAGAAAAAATGCAAAGTCTAAAAATAATAGTTTCTCTGACAATTATGGCAATGGTTGCCAGTTGTGGCTCAAGAAACTCTCAGACAAAGCAAACCTCAGAAGAAGTGGGACTGACTGTTCAGGTCTATGAAGTGAAGAACGGCAATATTGAAGACCGACTATCTCTAATAGGCACTATTGCTCCTTTAGAACAAATCACTGTTTTCTCTAAAGTTCCAGGCAAACTTGTAAGAAATATGGTTGAAGAAGGGAATCGTGTAACAGTTGACCAAACGATTGCTTTAGTCAACAGAGATGAAATTGGAGTAGAATTCACCGAAGCACCTATAAAAAGCCCTATTACAGGAACCGTAGCCAAACTCCATTTAGATAGTGGCGCTGCTGTTGCTCCGACTATTCCCATTGCCACTATTGTCAAAATGGGAACAGTAAAAGTACTTGTCAATGTAATTGAAAAGGAAATCGGCAGACTTAGAAAGGGATTAAAAGCCGAAATTTCTGTTGATGCCTATCCCAGCAAAAAATTCACAGGTTCTATTTCTAATATAAGTCCGATAGTTGACCCGCTCAGTCATACGGTCAAAACAGAAATAAGAGTGGGTAATCCGGGTCTTCTTTTGAAACCAGGAATGTCTGCTAATGTAAGTTTGATTCTTGGGAGACACCAGAATGTGCCATTAGTTCCGAAAGACGCTATCCTTCAAAAACTGGGTGAGGAAATTGTTTATCTTTTTGAGGCCGGATTGGCTAAAAGGGTGATTATCAAAACAGGTTATGACGATGGTCACTTTGTGGAGGTGCTGTCCGGAGTTAGAGCCGGGGATAAACTAATTGTCAGTGACCAGAGTGTCCTGCAGGATGGAGTGAGAGTAAAAGTTGAATAAGATAATATTCAATTAAAAATTGAACCACGAATTACACGAATAGACACGGAATCTAACTTCACCTTCACCTCGCTGATGGGGTAATAAAGGGAAGACTTGTGTCAGTTCGTGTTTATTCGTGGACACACTATGTCAAGCTCTTTTTAACTTGTTTGACAAATTAATCGAAATTGACTGTCTGGCAAAATTAGCGAGCAAGAAATTTTCGTCGTAAGTGAGATTGTTTTTCCACATAGCAAAG
>JBFLXN010000312.1:0-1688 GCA_040755715.1 Candidatus Edwardsiibacteriota bacterium | reverse complement strand
CCCAAGCCCCGATAAATCGGGGCTTCAGGGCCTCCTCAAAAGCACAAGAAAAGTGCCTCATAGGCTTATATTATTGTGCCAGAAGGCTTTCAGGCAGATTTTGAGCCAAAATTTAACAAAGCACTGAACTTAATACAAACGCCAGACGCTGGACGCTTGTCAGCCATCAGTGTGGCAAGCCAAACCCTAAACGCCAAAAGGTATAAAGCGTGGAGCGTAAAGCGTAAAATGAAAGGAGGTTAAAAACCAATGAAAAACAATCTAACAATATGGATGATGGTTTTTCTTACCGCTTTTTGTTTGTCCTGCGCGCCGGGTGGAAAGACCATCAAAATTGGTGTTGCCGCTCCGATGACTGGCAGTTGGGCAAAGATGGGAAATGACATCCTTAACGGCGTGAAATTAGCCGTAGAAGAATGGAATGCCAGAGGCGGCATCCTGGGGAAAAAGATTGAAATCATAAGTGAAGATGACCAGGGTGACCCAAGACAAGCCGTTTCTGTAGCTACAAAATTGGTGAATCTAGATGTAATAGCCGTGGTCGGACATTACAATTCTTCAGCCTCAATTCCAGCATCCGCTATTTACAATGAGGCTGGAATTGTGCAAATTACACCATCCTCCACCAATCCCGAATTTACCCAGCAGGGTTATAAACAAGTATTCCGCGTTTGCGGAACTGACGACCAGCAGGGAGAAGTCGGAGCAAAATTTGTATTAGAGACCTTGAAGAAAAAGAAAGTTGCTGTTCTTCACGATAAGACAACTTATGGACAAGGCTTGGCTGATGAGTTCAAAAAATATTTAACTGATGAGGTTCTGGTGGTTGCTTATGAAGGCATCACTGCTGGAGAGAAAGACTTTTCCGCAGTGCTAACTAAAATCAAGAAGACAAAACCCGAAGTTCTCTATTTTGGTGGATATTATCCAGAGGCAGGGCTTTTGGTCAAGCAAATGAAGGCGTTGGGATTGAATGCTATTTTCATAAGCGGAGATGCCACGATTGACCCTGAATTTATCAAAATTGGTGGGAAAGCAACTGAAGGGACTTATCTCACTTATGGAACATTGGGTCCTTCTGGCGAGATGTCTGAACCAACACCTCAGGCGCAACATTTTATTTCTGCCTATCGGACAAAATTTGGAGAACTCGGTCCATATTCTATTTATGCCTATGATGCCGCCAATGTGATTTTTAAAGCTCTAAGTGAGATTAAAACAACTGACGGAGCAAAACTGGCTGAGGCATTACATTCTCTGAGATCTGAAGGAGCGAAGGGTCCGATTGAATTTGATGAAAAGGGAGATATGAAGATTGCTCCCTATATCTTCTGGGTAGTCAAAGATGGTAAATTTGTTCCAGCGAAGCCATAGAAACGCTGACACAAAATAGGAATTTCAACAATTACCACGAAAGCACAGAATATACCAGAACTAATTGTGTAATGTGAAATGTTTAATGTGTAATGAAGAACACAACGATTACATTACACATTTCACATAACGCATTACACAAAAATGAGATTTCGTGTCTTCGTGGTTTATCTTGCAGTGATTTTTAGATAATGTCAAAAGTTCTATGAAAGAAAATGAAAGATAAAATGCAATACGAAGCAGGATAAAAGGCTGGAAAAATAGAAGAACAAGAGATTTAAAGAGCAGGAAAAGTATAGAAAAAGTAAAAAAGG
>JBFLXN010000311.1:0-1691 GCA_040755715.1 Candidatus Edwardsiibacteriota bacterium | reverse complement strand
CTGACCCGATTTGGCTTTAATTACATTCAAGCACTACTCGAAAACGAAGGTAGAAAGATAGAAGTTGTTAATCTGGCAGAAGATGATAAAACAGACTTGATGCAAGATTTAGTCGCTATCATTTATTCGTTCAGTGCAAGAATGTATGGCCTTAGACGGAGTAAACGGAAGACCGAGCAAATAATAGAATGTTTAACAAAGGATGCCGAAAAAGATGATCCGCACCTACCAATTAAAACACCAGGCCAACAAGAGTAAACAAACTGAAATTAAAGCTATCCTGGATGAATACCGTGTCTTGGCGAGTAAAATCGCTGTAAGACAATGGTATTTGTTTTTTACTAAGGGTGGCTTTAATAAGAATGCGGACATCAAAACTATTTCCACCGGGCTGTCAGAGCGATATAAGCAAACCTGCCAATACCAAGTAGTCGGGTCGCTGGAGTCTTTCATCTCTAACCGGAAGAATGACTTCGTTGACCGGGTTTGCCACAGTTCCTTAGACGAAAGGACTAAGATAGATTTACTTTACATCAATAAACACGGGAAATGGTTTAATGACTCAATAAAAATTCCGGTGTTTAATGAAAAAGGCAAGAAAGTAAAGGGTGAGTACAGGGAGATAAGCCCGGAAGTTATTAGACTAGCCCGCAAGATATTTAAGCACATTCTTTCTAAACACCGTAAGCCTACGATGGGGCGTATAAATATGGCTTTAGACCAAAAGGTTGCGGTAATTAAAACTAGGAACAATAACGGTGCCAAGAAGTTTGACTATTGGGTTCGGTTATCTACTCTGAATAAAGGCAAGCCGGTTTACATTCCTGTGCAGTCTAACGAATATTTTGAGAGTGTTCCTGGCCAGTTAAAGAATTTCTGTCAGTTTAACTTAACAGATATTGGCGAGATTACAGTGTCCTTTATTAAAGATAAGTCTAAACCTGACAGTTACATTCCCTTAACCCCTAAAATAGCCTTAGACTTAGGCCTAAAGAACATCTTTACCACCAACAAAGGTGATATCTTTGGCCGCAAATTCTACGAAACACTTTCAAAATACGATAAGATTATCACTAACCTGGCCCGCAACCGGCAGAAGCAAGGGCTAAAGGTAAGAAGCCCTCGTTATGATAGGTTGGTGGCGAAACTTCGGGCCTACCTCAAAAATGAAATATGCAGGATTATCAATCGCATCATTAAGCTCTATTCCCCAAAGGAAATTGTAGTAGAAAAACTTAACTTTCAAAACCCCAACCTATCCCGCAGGTTAAACCGACTTCTCTCCCGGTTTGGCAAGGCAGTTATAACCGCTAAACTTGATGCGGCAGCAGAAGAATATGGTATCAAAGTAACCTATGTTAACCCTGCCTACACCTCGCAGGTCTGTAACTCCTGCGGGTATGTAGATAAAGCTAATCGCAGTTCGCAGGCGGAATTCACCTGCCGGTACTGTGGTTATAAAAGCCATGCGGACGTAAATGGAGCCAGAAATATCTGTGTCAGAAGTTCTGACGAGATTGGCTCCGTTTACAAGAGTAAAAAGTTGGTCCTCCGGATACTGGTGGAGCGATTCACCGGTAGGCTGGAGCGAGAACCATGCCGCTGTAGTACGGCTAAGGACTTAATTCTAAGAAATCCTTATTTTAAGGATTATTGGGATAAGTTCAAAGAAGTTTCGTAGAGTTCTATGT
>JBFLXN010000310.1:0-1692 GCA_040755715.1 Candidatus Edwardsiibacteriota bacterium | reverse complement strand
GATAATACAGATAAACTTAAATATTCTATTAAAACTGTATTTAAAGGTATTAACCGTTCTCCATTGTCAATACAAAATTATGTTTTACCATATAAATAATTTATCAAAAATTATGCCGTTTCATATATTTTGCTAGGAAGAAGTAATTTCTCTCTCTTGAGGTAGAACACCGCCCACTCATCCTGTTTATATCCCCACCAGGTATCACACATTGCTTCCGCCATACCTTCGCTGAGGATCTTGGTAGTCGGCTTACCTATTGTCTTCTCTACGATTATGTGAGTTAACTCATGCTCGTCAAATGCCGAACCTTTCGCAGTGTGAACCACGTGCACCGCACAATTCTCTATATCTGCCCAACCACTCAGTCGGTCCCCGGTCTCTCGCTCTATTTCATCCAAGGAATGATAGAAGTAAATCTTTATTCTTTCATTAAAATTGAGCTCTAATCCTCTTCTTATCTTCTCTACATATCTGTCCCCTTTTCTTACGAAACTATTAAGTCTTTTTCTAACAGGCGAATTGGGTTTTACAAAAATAATCACCCACCTACCTTGCTTCTCAATCCATTTTTCTTTCATTGGATCCCTAAAATCTATATTCTAAATAAGTCTTTCAAAATATTAGTTTTCTCTTCCGGAATGGTTTGCTTTCTTTTCATCAACTCTACTGTATATCTTCCCAATTCTTTATATAATTTCAAAAGTTCTGGAAGATTTGTTTCCAATACTTCTAGATGTTTTTTCACTGTTTCCAAATCACCCCGTTCAATAGGACCGGTTAAGGCATTCTGCACTCCTAATTCCTCAATATTTTTAATGGTTCCTTTAAGTAGTGGCAGAAGCATTTTTTCTGAGTCATCTTCAGAAATCCCAATTTTTTCATAGATAGTCTGAGCTAAAAATAACAAAGTCACCAAATAATTAGAAGTTAGAGAACAAGCTGTATGATGTAGCATTTTTGCTTCTGGTGGAATCGTCACCGCAAATCCATCCAGGTCAGCCACTATTTGTTTTCCCTGCTCAATCGCTACCGAATCTCCCTCTAAAACAAAATATGTTCCGGCTAGGCTTGGAATTTCCCCACTAATTTTGGCAAAGGTCTGAATTGGGTGCATTGAAAGGGTATAGGCACCAAAGAATCTTGCGGGAGAAAGAACTTTTGAACTCAACAAACCGCTGGTGTGAATCACAAATTGTCCTTTTTTAAATCCCTTTTTAGCGGCGATACCTTCAGCAATGCCCTGCAAGACACTATCAGGTGTGGTAATAAGTATAATATCGGCTCCTTGACAGACTTCTGCAGAATCAGTGGTGCCGAGAGAACAGCTGGCCTGGTCAGCACAGCTTTTTGCCACTTCTAAAGATTCGTCAGACACTCCTACAATTTTGTAGCCCCGACGACTGAGCAGGACTGCCAGAGCGGTGCCAACACGACCAGCACCAATAATAGAGACTTTAGGTTTCTCCATTTTTGATATTACCTCAGCAGTATTATTCAATAAAAATGAAAGAATGCCACTGAAGTCACTGAAAACACTGAAAAATATAGGTAGATTAGGATAGTATATAATCACGCATAATTTTTTGCACTAAATATAAGGTAATAAATAGCCCTCTATCTTTTCTGGATGATGTTGTATATCCCGAAAGGTTGTCTTGATACAGGAAATTAACTCTGGTATATCTTGGA
>JBFLXN010000031.1:0-21992 GCA_040755715.1 Candidatus Edwardsiibacteriota bacterium | reverse complement strand
GGAAATTTGAAATAACTTCAGATGGCCTAAACGTCCCTTGTTTGTTCTAAAACCGAAGCGAGCTACTTCAATCTGGCGCCAAACGCTATTAAGATTTTCTGAGTTACTTGTTCTGGGAATATTACGACCAATTCTATATTTCTAAATGACCAAAAATAACTCAGAATTTGCACCGAAATCGGTGAAGCCCCAAAAAGACAGAAAAAAAGACCTAATGTCGGAATATGAGTAGCCCCGACATTTATGTCGGGGAAAACTAAAACCCTCACCCCCTTCTGTCCCCCTCTCCCCGACTTTGTCGGGGAGAGGGGGAAACAGGGGGAGTGGGTCTCTTTCAACCCCGACCTAAAGGTCGGGGCTATTAAAAAACAACTTATTTCCTAAAAATAAAGGCCTCATGCTGTCAAAAATTAATGCGACAATGCACTAGGAATTTGGCTAAAATAGTAGCCTCGCCCGTAGAGCCACGGCCGAGGGAAAGTAGCAAGTATTTCAAAAAACACAAATCCAAAATTCATGGCAAATTGCAAAATTAGCAATTAGCATTTCAAAATGATAATTTTGCATTGATAATTGATAATTTTGAAATGAATTTTGCCCACTATTTTCTCTCTACTTGCTACTCGCTACTTTTGAAAGGATTGTACCGATGGTCACAAAAAGATACTATGACAGCTATTGGGAAGGCGAAGATGGTTGGTTTCCCGTGGCCTCACTCTCAGAGAAACTATCAAAAACCTTTGAGAAATTTGTGACTGATGAGACGACGGTGCTTGATATTGGTTGTGGTGATGGAGAGCATTATGGAAAGTATCTCTGTCGCCGCGCTCAAAAATATTTTGGCGTGGATATTTCGCTGGAGGCCGTGGAAAAAGCAAAGGCCAATGGCATTACGGCCATTCTTTGGGCGGCTGGCGAGATGCTTCCTTTTGAAGATAACTCCTTTGATACCTTACTTTGCATAGAAGTGTTGGAACATCTGTTTGAACCAGCCTCTCTTTTAAAAGAGTGCCATCGTGTTCTTAGATGAGAAGGAAAGATGATAGTTACTGTGCCAAATATCGCCTATTTCCGAGAGCGGCTATTGCTCTTCTTGGGACGTTTCAATCCAGGTGGAAGCCCACAAACCGCCTTTTCTGAACCCTGGCGGGACCCCCACATTCGTTTCTTTACCCAACGCACTCTGAGGGCTCTTTTTGAACACAATGGATTTTGCCTTGACCTTCTTGACGGCGACGGGTTTAACCTGTTTAACGACTTGCCGATTTTGCGAAAGCTCTTCGGCTCTTCCCGAATGACCAAGGCTTCCAGACTATTAGCCCATTTTCAACACCTTCGTCCTTCTCTTCTTTCAAGCAAGTTGGTTCTGGTGGCTTCAACAGAGAAATAATGCGAGAGTCATCTCCTATGAGGGTCGCATATATTGTGGAACACTGTCACAAACGGGGTGGACACGAGCGCTATGTGGCGGAGCTCGCTCAGAGGGTGGCTCTCTCTAATAATGAAGTGCATATATTCTCAAATAGTTTCTCCGAGGTGGCAAATCCTAAAGTCATCTGGCACAGAGTAGCAATGTTTCATAGACCGACAGTGGTGATGTGGCTGAGTTTTATTATCAATAGTACCCGCCAGATATTGAGGCAAAAATTTGATATTATACATTCTCAAGGTCCAAATGCTATTCTCCAGAATGTCGTTACCAATCACACAACCCAGAGGGCAAGAATAAAGAAGTTAGCCGGAGTTGAAGATGTTGAGAATAGAAGTATCCTGAGACACTGTCACGATTTTCTCTTTCTGAAGATGGTCTGTTGGCTGGAAGGAGTTATTTATAATCCCCGCCGTAAAACAAAAATTATTGCTGTTTCGGAAGGAGTGAAGAGAGAAACAGTTAAATATTATGGTAAATCTCCGGACGAAATTGCCGTCATCCCTAATGGGGTAGATTTGGAGAGATTTCACCCCGGGAACAAGACTTTGTATAGAAGAGACATTCGGAAACAGTGGGGCATAGGGGAAAAAGAGATAGTTCTTCTGTTCGTGGGGGGTGATTGGGAACGCAAGGGACTGGAATGTTTGATAAGAGCTATTCCTCTTCTGAAGAATGAACCCGTGAGGCTTTTAGTGGTGGGAAAGTGGCATAGACAGCCATATTATGAGAAGATAGTTCTGGGTCTACATCTTAAGGATAAGGTAATTTTCTCGGGGGCATCTAAAAGAGTAGAGGAACTTTATGCGGCTTCAGACATTTATATCTTACCCAGTCTTTACGAAGCCTGCTCCCTTTCGGTTCTTGAGGCAGCGGCTACAGGGCTTCCCATTATAACTACTAAGATTAATGGAACCGAAGAGATGATTGTGGAAGGTAAAAACGGCTATTTCATCTCCCGAGATTCTGAGGAAATTGCAGAGAAGGTCCGCTGGTTATGTAAATCTCAGGGTTTAAGAATGCAATTAGGAGAGGAAGCCCGCCATACAGCAGAGGATTATTCCTGGGATAAGACAAGCCAGAGGGTATTAACGCTATACGAGGAGATTGCGCCTAAAGCATGAAAGAAAAATAAACTTTGGGATAAAATATGAGAACAATTAGTGCGATTAGAAAGCCATCTTCTATAGTCCCAATCTATCCTTTTATCTTTTTTGGTTTTCTCTTATTGATGGCGGTGACTCTCGGGCACCTAATCGTCTTCTCGTTAAAAGACCTATTGTACATTGCTTGCGTCGGTTTAGCAGTCTATCTTTGCCTATTTAAAAGATGGGCTGGGCTATGGCTTCTTTTCTGTACCCTTCCATTCTATGGCTTCCTGAGATATGTCGTGGAATTGACTCCTCTTCAGATTTTGGCGAAGGAATTAATGGTGGTTCTTTTGACTAGTGGATGGTTCCTCCAGGAAGTGATGATGAAAAAGAAGCCACTGGTAACCAGCTCCATTCATCTTCCCTTAAGGGTCTTTTTATACATCCTCTTCGTCCAACTTCTACGGGCACCGAGTCCTTTGCAAGGAACTTTTGGGCTGCGATATATTGCTACTTATGTTCCAATCTTTTATCTTGTATCCAATCTTACGCTTTCCAGAGAGCAAATTCGTAAGGTCATCTTGGCCCTAATTCTGGTTACTATGGTGACGGTTATTTACGGATTCTTTCAGGTGAGCGCAGGCCTTAGCGGGTTGCGGGAATTAGGCCTGGCTAAAGTAGGTAGTAACCTGTCTGTGAGGGGGGTCCTGAGGGTGTTCTCCACCTATGCCGGGCCAGAGTATTTCGGAGTCAATCTCATCTTCCAATCAGCGATAGCCTTCAGCCTTCTCTTTTCTAATCTTCAAAGACGATGGAAAATATTTCTTCTGCTTAGCGGAATAATGATGAGCTTCCTTTTGATACTTACTCTCGCTCGGGTTCTCTGGGTTATGTATCTACTGGTACTCTCTGCCTTGGGGCTGATGGCTAAAAAGCCCCGATTCGTGGTAGCGGTGACCGCTCTCCTCCTGGCAATGTTTCTCATCACACCATCTTATGTGAGAGAAAGAGCCACGACAAGTTTTACCACTGAGGATGAAAGTTATAAAGCTAGGAAGATAGTCTATTTTCAATGGGCTTTTATCAATGTCCTGGAGCGTGTTCCTGGGACGGGTTTGGGCACGACGGCAGCCGGAGTGGTCTATGCCGAGAGAACCGGGCACAAGATGGAGGCAAAAGGACTATTAGGAGGAGGAGCTACCGAGAGCTGGCATACTACCCTTGCCATAGAGATGGGCCTTTTAGGGTGGGTTGTATATGTCTGGCTGGTCATACAGATTATTCGCTATGCATACAGCGTCTTCAGGGAATCAAAGGATTCTTTCTTTCGCTGGTCATCCCTGGGGTTTACTGCCTTTACGATTGGGCTGTTCCTGGCTAGCTTTGTCTGCCAGGCGCCAGCTTGTTTCCCTGCCGGCGACGCTTACTTCTGGTTTTTTTCAGGATTGATGATAAGAATGAAGGAATTAGAGGCAAAGGAGTAGGAGAAATTTGAGAGAAAAAATTCTGATTCTTGGAGGGAGCGGTTTTCTCGGTTCAACCCTGATTGAAAATGCACCTTTAGGTTTAGAGATACACACAACCTATTTTCAGAGACGACGGTTAAACTTTGTAGGCTGTCAAGCTTATGAAATAGACCTGAGTGATAAGAAGGAGACCCTTGACCTATTCCAAAAGGTGCGCCCAGATGCAGTAATACATACCGCTGGAATAGGAAGCGTTGATTTCTGTGAGAAGAATCAGGAAGAGGGATATCGCAATAATGTCTTAGCTACGGAAAATGTAATTAGTGCTTGCAAAATACAAAGAGTGGTTTCACTAATCTATATCTCTACCAACGCCGTGTTTGATGGGGGATTTCCACCTTATGGTGAGGCAGATACCACTAATCCAATTAACTATTATGGAAAGTTGAAATTGATTTGTGAGGAAAAGATAAAGGAAAGCGGATTAGAAGCTGTTATCATTCGTCCTATTTTTATGTATGGGTGGAATGCCCTGGGTGGGCGGAAGAATCCAGCGGTCTGGATCATAGAGGAACTCCAACACAAAAGACAACTTCATCTCGTCAACGATGTCTATGAGAATCCTCTCTCTGCCTATCAGTGTGCCGAGGCCATCTGGAAGATTAAAGAGAGGAAAAGCGAAAAAATCTATCACCTTGCTGGCAAGGAAACCGTGAATCGCTATCAATTCGGTTGCATTGTGGCAGAGGTCTTTGGCCTGAGCAGTGAGTTAATTAAGGAAGTGGATAGCAGTTTTTTCCCGGATATTGCGCCACGTCCAAGAAACACCAGTTTCAAAACACAGAGGATGGAAGAAGAATTGCATCTGAAACCCTTAGGATTAAGGGAAGGGCTGAGATTGATGAAGGAGCGAATACCTGAGCGGTTTGATGTGGTGGTCTGCGGGAGGTTCTCTAAGGGATGAGAGTAGTGGTGGTTTCCCACAGTTATGTAGTGGCTATGAACCAGCAGAAATTGGAAGCACTGGCTCAAAGAAATGGAATCGTCTTAACTTTAATAGTTCCTCCAGCCTGGAAAGACATGGGTAAAAGGATTTCCCTTCAGAAATGGAGCTCGGAGCGGTATCAGATATTACCAGTCAAAATATATCTTAAATATCATCTTTACGCATATTTCTATGCTCCCTGGAAGTTTTTCATTCAGATGATGCGAATAAGACCACACATTATCTATGTAGAACAGGAGCCACAGTGTATTTCGGCATTTCAGTCAGCCGTCCTCAGCAGATTCTGTAAGAGCAAATTTGTCTTTCTCAGTTGGGAAAATTTAAAGGTAAAGTTTCCTTTATGGAAAAAATTTTTGGCCTGGTTTGTCTTGAATTCGGCTGATTACGCTATTACTGGCAACGAAGGAGCGAAGCAAATACTCCAAGATAAAGGCTACCAGGGAAAGATTGCCGTTATCCCTCAGTTTGGAATAGATGAGAGAGTCTTTAAGAGTAAGAAAGATGAAGGGCTAAAGAGGAGGTTAGGGTTAAAAAGTTCATTTATCATAGGCTTCATTGCCCGACTTTTGAAGGAGAAAGGAATACTGACACTGATAGAAGCGGTCTCTTATCTTGAGGGTGAGTATCAAGTTTTGATTGTGGGAGAAGGAGAAGCCAAGACTGAAGGGGTGGAATTAGCCAGGAAGTTGCAAGTCCTGGAGCGGCTTGTCTTTGCTGGGGTAATCAAACATCAGGAGCTGAGAGACTACATAAACTGCCTGGATGTCTTGGTGCTTCCGTCTCTCACTACTCTCTACTGGAAGGAACAGTTCGGGCATGTGTTAATTGAAGCTATGGCCTGTGAGGTTCCGGTGATTGGCTCGGATTCAGGAGCTATCCCAGAGATTATTGGAGATGCAGGGCTGATCTTTCCTGAGGGTGACGCAAAAGAACTGGCAGAAAAGATATCCATTCTAATGTCTGATTCCTCTGTGAGAAATAGTTTAAGAAACAAGGGTCGTCAGAGGGTACTGGAAAGGTTTACCACAGATTCAGTAGTAGACCGCCTCTTTGCTGTACTCAAAAAAACAGTAGGTTGAATATTTGAATAAAATAGTAGCGAGCAGAAAGTATTGGGTTAATTGAGTTTGTTGAGTTTTTTGGGTTCATTGGGTTTTAATAACCCGATAAACTCAATAAACCGAGAAAACCCCGTAAACCCAATACTCGCTACTTGCCGAGCGATAGCGCCGCCTATGGCGAGCCTCGCCTTTGGCGGGAGGCTTATCTCGGTAAGTGAAAGTTAACCATGAAAAATAAGCAGTGTTCAGTCTACTTGATTGGAGCTTCTCCAGCCGAAAAATTCTACAGCATGGAAGTCTATGGCAAAGCCCTAGCTCGGAATTTGAGACAGCAATCAGGAGTTGAGGTTAAAGTTCATCAGTGGTCTGCCTCAAAGACACTAAAAATTGATGATTGGCGAGGGGTTAGAGCAGTCAGAACATACTGGAATAGATTCATACGCTCTCCTCGGGAGCTAAATATTCCTGTGGCTGATGTTTATCATATATTAGACCATTCATACGCCCATCTAATAACAACGCTACCGGCGAGAAGAACAGTGATTACCTGTCATGATTTGATGCCCCTTTTGCTGCCTGACTACCGGGCGACTTTGGGAGGATGGTTGCAAGTGATGGTTTTTAAATATACTATTTCGTCCCTTCTCCAAGCCACTTATATAATATCCATCTCTGAATTTACCAAGAGATGCCTGAGGGACATTTTGAAAATAGAAGATTCAAAAATATCAGTCATACCTTTGGGGGTTGAGGAAATCTTTCTAAAGTATGAAAAATCTATTAGACCCACCTTCAAAAAGAGTGAGGAAAAAATTATCCTACAGGTTGGAGTAACTCAGGAAGCCTATAAGAATGTATTTAACATTCTGAAGGCTTTTAGAAAACTGGTAGAGAGCATGGGAGATAAGGTGAGATTATTAAAAGTAGGAAAGCCTTACACACCAGAGCAACAGGTTTATATAAATTCAGTGGGTTTAAAGAAGCAAATTGAGTATTTGGGGTATGTAGAAAGGGAGAAACTCCCGGAGATTTATGGTCAGGCTGACCTTTTGTTGATGCCCTCTTTGTTTGAAGGATTTGGGTTGCCAATTTTGGAGGCCATGGCTTGCGGAACGCCAGTGGTGACTTCCCGGAGAGGCTCAATTCCTGAGGTGGCTTCGGAGGCCGCATTTTATGTTGAGCCGGAAAAACCAGAAGGAATTGCTGAAGGAGTAAAAAAAGTTTTATTTGAACAGGAGTTGAGGGCTAAGTTGATAAAAGCTGGAGAAAAGCAGGCACAAAAATTTACCTGGGAAAAAACAGCAGAGAAGACTCTAAAAGTTTATAAAAAGATAGAATAAAAATATGCCAAACACCTATTTTCAAATCTATATTCAAATTGTATTTGCTGTAAAAGGCAGACAAAACCTTGTCCCGAGACAACATAGGGAAGAGTTGCATAAATACATCACGGGTATTGTTCAAAACCGTGAACAAAAAATGTTGTCAATATTTTGCATGCCTGACCATACGCATTTGCTTGTTGGATTAAAACCATCTATTGCTATTTCTGATTTGGCAAGAGACATAAAAGCGGGTTCATCAAACTTCATTAACGATAACAAGTGGATACAAGGTAAATTCAATTGGCAGGAAGGTTTTGGTGCATTCTCCTATTCCAGAAGCCAGATTGATGATGTGATTAAATACATTTTGAACCAGGAAGAACATCACCGTAAAAGAACTTTCAGAGAAGAATACATTGACTTTCTGAAAAAATTTGAAATTGAATACGATGAAAAATATTTGTTTGCATGAATTGAATAATTCAGCAGGTCGCTCCTACGGAGCTTTATGTTATGGGTTATTTTATTTGCTCTACAAACAGTTTGCTCCTACGGAGCAAATAAATATAGGCATTGTAGAGATGATTTAGCCTCGTAGAGGCGGTCTGTTTGTAGTTTTGTTTGTAGATTTGAAAAAATGTTGCTCGGAAATTATGTGTGGCATCTGCGGAGTATATAATTATCGGCAATTGGATAAACCAGTCAATGAAGAACTGATTCAAGCGATGACAGAAGCTATGAAGGTTAGGGGTCCTGATGATGAGGGAGCTTATTATGAGGGACCACTGGGGCTGGGTTTCAGGCGGCTGTCTATTGTGGACTTGACCGGTGGACATCAACCGCTTTGCGATGAAACGGGAAAGATCTGGCTGGTGCTTAACGGAGAAATCTATAACTATCCGGTGCTCCAGCGGGAATTGATGACCAGAGGGCATAAGTTCAAAACTCAAAGCGATGCTGAGGTAGTCTTACACCTATACCAAGATTGTGGAATGAATCTTTTGGAAAAGCTTCAGGGGATGTTCGCCTTTGCTCTGTGGGATTCTAATAAAAGACTGTTACTATTAGCCAGAGACCGTTTGGGAATCAAACCACTCTATTACTATCCTGATTTCAAACATATTTCCTTTGCCTCTTCATTAGCTGGCTTGCTGTGCGACTCTGGCATCAGCCGCAAGTTGAATTTGAGAGCTCTCAACGATTTCTTCTCATTGCGGTATGTGTTGGCTCCGGACACTATCTTAGAAGGCGTCAAAAAGTTGGAGCCGGGCCATCTCTTGCTCGTAGAACCAGACAGTTTCAAAGAGCGCCAATATTGGGACATACCTCTATCATATGGAAAAACTTTCTCTGAGTCAGAGGCGAGGGAAGAATTGAAGACAAAACTAAAAAAAACCATTACTAGCCATCTGATGAGCGATGTCCCAGTAGCCGCTTTTCTTTCTGGGGGAATAGATTCTTCCATTGTGGTCGGAGCTATGGTAGAAGCCGGAGTTAAGCCCAAGACTTTTTCAGTGGGATTTAGCGATGAGCCGGATTATTCAGAGTTAAAGTATGCTAAAATAGTAGCCGATTACTGGGGACTGGAAAACTATGAAGTGATTGTTAAGCCCGAAACCCTCAAAAGCTCTCTATCATCTATCATTGAAGCTCTGGAAGAACCAATCGCCGACCCAGCAGCCATCCCGGGATATTTTCTCTCACAACTCGCCGCTCAACAGGTAAAAGTAGTGCTTACTGGTGAAGGCGCTGATGAAAGATTTGGTGGTTATCGCCGCTACTACTGGGCACAAAAAAGAGAGGGAATTTTGAGCTGGTTGTCACGCATCGGGAAGGGATTTCCCAAACTGGCCGATATTTTTAATATGGATTTTTATCACCACCGCACCTGGAAATTTTTGACCGAGCCAGCTCCATCTATTGCTTACCTGGAAAATATGGCCTTGTTTACCAAAAGTGAAAGAGAGGCTCTCTATAGCCCTGAGATGTATCAATTTGTTCGTGACGGTCTTTATCCTGAGAAGATAATTCAATCTTTTGCCCAAAACTCTGAAGGCCATGATTTAATTGAACGATTACTTTATCTGGATACCAAGTTCTGGCTGGCTGACGACCTTTTAATTAAAATGGACAAAGTTTCTATGGCTCATTCTCTAGAAGCAAGAGTTCCCTTTCTGGACCATCAATTGGTGGAACTCAGCACTTCTATCCCCTTCTCTCTAAAATACAAGGGGAAGACCTCTAAATATATTCTGCGGCAGTCAATGAAAGAGGTTCTTCCTCCCGAAATTATGGAAAGAGAGAAACATGCCTTTGATGTTCCGATTGCAGAGTGGCTACGCAGGGACCTGAGTGACTATGTCCGAAGTGTTCTCTTGGCTGAAAACACACGGCAGAGCGATTATTTCAATCTATCCTATATTGAGAAGATGCTGAACGAGCATCAAAGTGGAATCCGAAACTGGTGTTTTCAGCTCTGGGCACTGTTAAATTTTGAAATCTGGCGACGCCTGTATCTATAAACCGTAGAAACCTGCAATTCAGAGACATAAGACTATAGACATCAGAAAATTCAATGCAAAATTAGCAATTATCAATTTGAAATGCTAATTGTTAATTTTACATTTTGCAATGAAGTTGTGTTCTCTGTGGCAGAAAGTATTTTTAAGAACAGCCTGATTTTGATATTGACGATGTCTCATAGAATACTCTGTCTAGACCATGTAAGTAAAATTGGTGGGGCTCAAAAGAGTCTCCTTCTCTTGCTAAAAAATATCAATCACCAGAAGTATCTTCCGTTAACCCTCTGCCCGGGTAACGGGCCTCTCATTAGCGAATTGGAGATGAGAGGAGTTTCCTGCGAGAGGCTGGAATTTGAAAAGATTAAACGAACAGTAAATCCTCTGAGCATTTTAAGTGGAACTTGGAAATTCTTGGCCACAGTTCTTAAGATAACTGTTTTGCTCAAAGAGAAAGGGATAAAACTGGTTTATGCCAATTCACTGAAGACAGCAATCATTGGAGGGATAGCCGCAAGATTGACTAAAAGATCCAGCATCTGGCATGTCCGCGACTTCATCCCCAGCGGACTCTTTCGGCCTCTCTTCCTATTTGCTGGGTATCTATTAATGAATAGGATAATTGTAAATTCTAAAGCGGTGGCAGGTATTTTTGGGAAAAAGGCTTCTAAGGTGAGGGTTGTCTATAATGCTCAGGAGTTTCTTAAGATAAAAGAGGACAAAGATGAGATTAGAAGAGACCTGGGGTTAGATTCAGAAGATTTAGTCTTAGGCTGGGCAGGACGGATTCATCCGGAGAAAGGACTTGAGTACCTGATTGAAGCAATGAGAGAAATCTTGGATTTCGCTCCGAAAGTGAAGCTTCTCATCTTGGGCGATGCAAGTTTAGGGAATGAAAGTTATGAGAGAAGATTAAAGAAACTATCAGTGCATTTAAAAGTCCAAGACAGGATTCAGTTTTTGGGTTTTCACCGGGATATAAGCCAAATTTTTTCCACTTTTGATATATTTGTCTTGCCTTCGCTTCGTGAGCCCTTCGGTCTGGTAACCTTAGAGGCGATGCAGTTAGGGAAACCAGTAATAGCTACTAACACTGGCGGCACGCCGGAGATTGTAGTAGATGGAGAAACCGGACTTTTAGTTCCGCCCAAAGAGGCAAAGGCACTTGCTCAGGCAATAATTTCACTCTTAAAAAATAGAGAATTCAGAGAAAAAATGGGAAGACAGGGAAAGGAAAGGGTGCAGAGAAACTTCTCCTTGGAGAGCCACCTCCGAGGGATGGAAGAGGTCTTTGATGAGGTGATAAAATAATGTTAGAAATAGATGATTGGGTTATCTGTCCGGAGTGTAAAGGAAGCTTGAGAAATGAGGGAAGGCACTATCTCTGTCTTAAATGCCGGGAGCAATTTCCGATTGAGGCAGGAATCCCAATTCTTTTACCTAAGAAATTATCTGATTTTAAGAAGGCTGAGGCCTTGTTCTATTCCCGGCAGGCAGAGTCTCCTAGCCTCTCCGTCCTCCAGAGGAATTTCTATAGGTCTTCGCTCTATGATAGGCACCTTGACCTTCTTCCCTACCAATTTCTGAGTCAAAACTTCCTTGTTCTTTCCCTGGGTGGTGGAACAGGACTTCATGGACTCAACCTGGTCAAGCATGGATGCCGGGTAGTAGAGAGTGATCTGGCTTTTAAGGCGGTGAGCAAGGCTAAAGAGCGCTATGATTGCGCCAGTCTTGCCGAAAGGGCAGCGTTTGCTACCATAGATGCTGAGAGGATTCCATTTCGTTCTGAACTCTTTGATGTCGTCCATATCTGCGCCGCCTTACATCAGCTAACCGAACCGCTGACGGCGTTGAAGGAAATATTTCGCTGTCTCAAATCAAAGGGAGTCCTCCTATTGACCGGCGAGCCGAACGCCTGGTTCTATCAATCTCTGCGGCCTTTAGCCTCACTCCTGCACCTGAGAGCAGGACAGAGAGAAGAACAGTCAGTAGGAGATGAGAGGAATAGAGGAATCAGCAAAAATAGAATGAAATATCTTCTAAAAGAAACAGGACTTGCCCTAAAAGTCTTACAGCCAAAATATTACCTGACAGGATTTCTCTACCATAGCACAGAGGCAATTTACAGACTTCTACCCTCAAGACAAAAAGAAAGACTAACCATTAGACAGTGGGAAGTAGACATTTTAACCGCCATTGATAGAATCCTCCAGGGGATTCCAGTTGTTAAGGACTACCCTTTTCTCTGGCTGGTTGTGGCGGAGAAACCCTGAGATGAAGATTCTCTTTATTACTCCATATATCCCTTATCCTTTGATTTCCGGAGGGCATGCCCGCATTTATAATCTAATCCGAAATCTTTCAGAGAAGAGACATCAAATAATCCTTTTGTGTTATGTTCGCTCCGAGGTTAAGGAGGGACAGATTGAAGAGCTTAGACATTTCTGTGAGGAAGTAGAGGTGTTGCCACGGCGCCCCGTCTGGTCAGTGAAAAACGCTTTCAGATATCTTTTCTCTAACTATCCACTAATAGCAGTGATAAATGGATTTGATGTTAGAATGGAGAATAGAATTCAGGAGATGACGAAGAGATATAAACCAGATCTCATCCAGGTAGAACATTTTCATATGGCTCAACCTGTGCTCAAACAAAAGGAAAGGTTAAATATTCCTTTGGTTCTGGGCGAACAGGGAGTAGAGTTCGTCATCTTAGAGCGTTTTTTAAAGACAACAAAGAATCTCTTGTTACGTCTGGCTCTACATTGTGAGCTCTCGCGCTTAAAAAGATATGAGCTGAAAGTTAGTTCCATTTTTGATGGTTGTATGGAAGTTTCAGAAGAAGACAAAAGACTATTTCTAAAAGCGGGGGCCAGAAATAATCTATATGTGATTCCCAATGGGGTGGATTTCAAATACTTTCAAACACCTGCAGAGGTAAAGAGACAAACATCTCATCCCCCTACTATTGCCTTTATCGGGACATTTACCTTTTTTGGTAATGTTGAGGCGGCGGAGTGGTTACTTGATGAAATATTGCCCAGGATAGAATCCAAAATTCCTGAGGTTCTTACCTACCTAATCGGGAATAGACCACCATCGTCTTTGAGAAAAAGGGCAAATGAAAGGGTAATCGTCACCGGCTTTGTGCCAGATCTTAGAGAGTATCTGAATAAATGCGATGTCGTAGTGGTGCCTCTGCGCACAGGTAGTGGGACGAAAATGAAGATTCTTGAGCCGATGGCAGCGGCTAAGGCCGTGGTCTCTACTTCAGTGGGAATTGAAGGAATAGAAGCAATAGAAGGAGAACATTATTTTAAGGCTGATGATGCCTGTGATTTTGCGGCTAAGACAATCTTCCTTCTATCAAACCCAGAATGGCAAAGAAGAATGGGGGAGAAAGCTAGGGAACTGGTAATGCAGAAGTATGACTGGAAGCCAATCATTGAAAGAATGATTGAGGTTTATCAAAACATTCTAACCCTCTCATCATTATAATATGAAGATACAATTTATCTTTGCCCCACCACAAGTGTCTCCAAAATTTGGAGAATTAGGGAAAAAAATATCACCTCCTCTGGGGATACTCTATCTTGCGGCTTACTTAAGAAGTAGGAGACCTGACTTAGAGATTTCGGTCTTTGATGGAGTGCGCTATGGCTATCATGCTACCTGGAAGGCTATAAAGCAGTTTGGACCTGACATACTTGGAATATCCTATTACACGCCAACAGCTTTGAGCGCTCTTATATTAGCGGATAGAGTGAAGGCAGAATCTCCAGAGACTCTGGTTCTCCTCGGTGGTCCACACGCCACGGCCTTGCCTGAAGAAGGAATTGAACGCTCCAGAGCTGATGTGGTGGTGATAGGTGAAGGAGAGGAGACAGTGAGGGAATTGGTAGAGGCCTATGAGAAAAGCCGAGGAAGAATTGGCGAAATTCCCTTTGAACAGATAGATGGGATAGCCTTTAGAAGGAACGAAATGGTTCAGAAGACAGAAGTCCGCAAGTTCATTGTTGATATTGATTCAATCCCATTTCCCGCCAGAGATTTGGTAAAAATGGAGGATTATCGCGGTTTCTATATATCTAAAAACTGGCCTCAGACCAATATGATTATGTCCAGAGGATGTCCCCTTGAATGCACCTTCTGTTCCAATTTGGTCTGGAGGCTCTCTACACCCCGGGTCAGATTGCGCTCGCCTCAGAATATAGCTGAGGAGATTGAACATTTGATTAAAGATTTCGGAATGAAGGAGGTTTTTGACAACGCCGACGAATTTAACGCTAACCCTTACCGGGCCAAAGCCATCTGTGAGGAAATTAAGAAGCGGAGACTGAAAATCACTTGGAAGACTCAGCTTAGAGCCTCTCCTCTTCCTGAGGAGTTGGTGAAGTCAATGGCCAAATCCGGCTGCTGGTATGTCCATCTCGGAATAGAAAGCGGCAATCCGGAGACCCTTAAAGGGATTCGGAAGAATATAACACTTGACCAGGTAATCAAGGCCTGTCGCCTCCTGAAGAAATACGACATCAAGATTCACGGTCTGTTTATGCTCTTCAATGTCTGGGAAGAAGAGGGACAATTGAGATTTGAAGATGTGCCGATGACCCGCAATACTCTGAATTTCGCCCAAAGACTGGCTGACCAGAGACTCTTGGACTACTTTGGTTGGTCTATCACTACCCCCTATCCCGGCAGTCCCTTATACGAGACCGCCTCTAAATTTGGCTTGATCCAGCCAAGACTCATTAACCACTGGGACGCTTGGCTCTCTGAGACCTCTTTTGTTATGAAGCTTCCAGGGGTGAGCGAAATAGAGCAAGCCCATCTAAAGACAATAGGTTCAAAACTTCGGACCAGATGCATGTTTAGGTCAAAAGGGATAGAACTCAGAGATTTCGGATACTTCCTCAGGAAGCTCTTAAAGCTCGGTCAGAACGAAATCAAGGGGAGAATAGCAAAATGGAGAAAAGGATGAAGAGAATAATCCTTTTCTTTGATACAGAGTCTCTCTGGGAAAGACCCTATCGTCCGGGCTTTGACTTTGATGGCTCACTGGAAAAAATTCTGACAATTCTTGAGTCCGAAAGAGTGAGGGCGGTGTTCAATCTCTGTGGAATTTTGGCCAAAGAACATCCTCAGAGCATCAGGAAAATCGTGCAGGCAGGACATGAAATCGGAGTGCATGGTTATAGACATGAGAATTTCCTTCAATTATCCGACCAAAAAATGGAGGAGACCTTAATTAAGGCCGAAGAAGCAATAGAGAATGTTACTGGAAGAAAAGCAGTAGGTATGCGAGCGCCCTGGCTTTGGGCAAATAGGAGACTCTACCGACTTTTGCAAGAACGGGGATACAAATGGGCGAGCAATCAACACATCTTTCTACCCGAGCGCTTTGAAACTAGAGAGGAATTCAAGATATTCAGAAGCTATCTGCCAGCAAAGATTTTCGCTAGGTGTCGCTGGTGGGCATTTCCCCACAGACCATATCAAAGAGACAATCTGGTGGAAATTCCTCTTTTATCTTCAATGGATGGTGAACTATTAGACCTGGTGAGTCCTGAACAAGATTCTCCTGCAGAGCAGATGAATTTCGCCTATCGCTCTTGGGTAAGACAGTATCGCCGGGCTAAAGAACACTTCAATCTGACATTTCACGATTGGTTAATCGGGACGGCTAATCGCTTGAATCTGTTAAGGAGAATCCTCTCCTTTCTTAAGACTCAGGAGGATAAATTCATTTCAGCTGAAGCTTTATATAATATCATAATGCTCTGTTAACTAAATAAAGGTATGATTTCACAGGTAGATGCAACCCTTATTTATTTTACAAGGTAAAGTATGTTAGATCTAAGTATTTGCATTGTCTCTTATAATGTGAGGGACCTCCTGCAGCAGTGTCTCAATTCAGTCTACGGGACGGTGAAGGAAGTCTCCTTTGAAGTAATTGTAGTTGACAATAATTCTAAGGATGGAACAGTGGAGATGATTCGGGATGAGTTTCCTCAGGTGAAATTGTTAATTAATGAGAAAAATTATGGCTTTGCCAAAGCCCAGAACCAGGCAATGAGGGAATCTCAAGGGCGGTATATCTATCTATTAGATTCGGACACAGTGGTAATGCCAAGGAGCATAGATAGCCTAGTGCGATTTATGGAGGAACATCCAGAAGCCGGAGCGGTCGGGGCTAAGCTTATCTTTCCTGATGGTAGATTACAATATTCCAGACGCCGCTTTCCTAGTTTCTTGCCAGTATTTATCCGAGGGCTGTTTCTGGACCGAGTCCTTCCTTCACTGAAAAGTGTGCGAGAGTATAAAATGATGGGCAAAGATGGCGCCCCTGCTGCTGGTCCCGCTGTAGAGGAAGTCGATTGGCTCTTTGGTGGCAATCTAATGGTGCGACGAGAGGTCTTAGAAGATGTAGGATTCTACGATGAAAGATTCTATATTTATTGTGAGGATATTGACTGGTGTTACCGTATGCAGGAGCGAGGCTGGAAGAGGTTCTATTTTCCAGAGAGTAGTGTAATCCACTTCAAAGGAGCCGGGACAAAGCAACAGCAATGGAGAATGTATTTTGAGCATCTGAAAAGCTTCTATCGTTTGTTTGCCAAGCATCACTTCAGGTTAAATCGGTCCAGGGTAGATTGGAACAGAAATATAGGTGAGGTGCCATTGCTCATCACGATTGTTAACTACAATACTTCAGCTTTATTAGAGGAGTGCCTCACCTCTATCTATAGAAATCCTCCCAGATGCAATTTCAGGGTATGCGTGGTTGACAATGCTTCCAAAGATAGGAGCGTAGAGATAGTAAAGGAAAACTTCCCTAAAGTAGAATTGCTCCTAAACTTCAAGAATCTCGGTTTTGCCAAGGCTTGCAATCAGGCGATACGACTGATACAGAGCAAATATGTAGTCGTCCTTAACCCGGATGTGAAGGTGCTTCCTAAAGCATTTGAAGAGTTGATTAAGTTTATGGAAAAAAATCCAGAGGTGGGAATATGTGGAGCCAAGTTGCTAAATGTAGACGGCTCGGTGCAATATTCGGCGAGAAGATTCTATAAACTTAAAGTCCTTATTTTGAAGAGGACCTTCTTGGGTCGGTTATTCCCAGAAAATAGAAGCATCAGGGAACATCTGATGTCGGATTGGGACCACCGAGAAGCCAGAGAAGTAGATTGGCTTCTCGGAACATGTTTGATGGTGAGGAGGAAAGCAATTGAAGAGGTTGGCGGTATGGACGAGTGCTTTTTTCTCTACTTTGAGGATGTAGACTGGTGCTACCGCATGAGCAAGTATGGTTGGAAGGTCTTCTATGTCCCTCAAGCAGAGATGTTTCATCGGCACTTACGAGAGAGTGCCGGCCGAGGATTCACTTGGCTTAAGAGCGTTCATTTTCGCAGCCTACTTAAATTTATCTTTAAGTATGGTGGATTTGTGCAGAAGCCAAAAGAGGAGCCTGGGAAACAAAAGAAGAGCAGGGCACCTTGGGTCCAGAAGAGGAAAGTGGCTATCGTTCACGATTACCTCAATCAGTATGGTGGAGCCGAAAGGGTTCTGGAAATCTTGCATTCTCTGTTCCCCGAGGCTCCAGTTTATACATTGCTCTATTCCCCAGAACATCTTTCCAAACATTTCAATGACTGGAATATCCGCACCTCCTTCATGCAGAGACTTCCTTTGATTGAAAAACACTACGAGAAATATCTGCTTCTCTATCCGACAGCGGTTGAGCAGTTTGATTTTCAGGGATATGAGTTGATAATAAGCTTTTCTAGCTCTTGGGCTAAAGGGGTGATTACCACACCTAATACACTTCACATTTCTTACTGTACCACTCCGATGCGCTTTGTTTGGGACTGGTATCAACCACCGATGCAGAGTAGCTACAATCCTTTGAGGCATACTGCCCTGAGTTTCTTCCTAAACTATCTTCGGCGCTGGGATGTTACTGCCGCCAACCGGGTTGATTACTTTCTGGCTATTTCCGAGACAGTTAAGAAAAGAATTGAAAAATATTATCGTCGGAAAGCAGAAGTCATCTATCCTCCAGTAGATAGTATTTTTTTTAGACCAAATAATGAAAAATCAATAGGAGAGGGAGATTATTTTCTTGTTGTCTCTCGGCTGAAGCCATATAAGCGTATTGACATTGCGGTAGAGGCCTTTAATCGCCTTGAACTTCCCTTGTTAATCGTGGGTGATGGTCCAGAAAAGAGAAATCTTGAATCAATGGCTAAAAGGAATATCAAATTCTTGGGAAGGGTATCTGATGGAATTCTTCTAAAATATTATCAGAATTGCAAAGCACTAATCTTTCCCACTCTGGAGGATTTTGGATTGACTTCCTTAGAGGCACAGGCTTGCGGAAGGCCAGTCATCGCTTTTAAGGATGGTGGAGCACTGGAAACAGTGATAGAAGGTAAGACCGGAGTCTTTTTCTATCCTCAAACAAAAGAAGCCTTAATAGAAACAGTAAAGAATTTTGACCCAAACAAATTTAATCCGGTAATTATTCGCCAGAATGCTTTGCAATTTGATATTTCTCAATTCAAAAGAAAGATAAAAGAATTTATTGAAAAAACCTATAATGACTGGCAAAGGGGAAAACAATGTTATTCGCAGATTACGCAGAAGGAACACAGATTGCACAGAAGGAACGCAGATTATGCAAAGTTATCACGAAGACCACAAAAAATCTTATAATATATTGTTTCTTTTGCGTCATCTGCGGTGTTTCTGCGTTCTTTGCGGAATGCAGAGCGGAAAGTCTTGACCAAAGACTCTATCACTCAATTCACGAGAGATGGAAATGTAAATTGCTTGATAAGACAATGACTGCTATGAGTCACTTGGGAGATGCTACCACACAAATAGGACTGTGTCTTGTCTTGAGCACTTGTGGCAACGAAAAAGCCCAAGAGACGGCGAAACTTGGTTCTTTTGCCTTAACTGGAACAGCCGTTACCATCGTAGGGCTGAAATATGTCACCAATCGGAAGAGACCGGAAGGAGAGACAAATCGGGGGAATTCTTCTTTTCCCTCAGGACACACGGGGGGAGCATTTGCTCTGGCGGCTATCTTCGGTGAGAAATATCCGAAAATAAAATTTGCTGGCTACACTATTGCCAGTTTAGTGGGACTTTCCCGCATATATCTCGGTCGCCATTATCCTTCCGATGTTCTGGGAGGGGCAGCGGTAGGATTTATTATTAGTAGAATTGTCCTCCATTATGAAAAAAGACTGTTGAGATTTAATCTCTGGTAAGAGTGAGAGTTTTTGGGTTTGTTGGGTTTATTGGGTTAAACTCAACAAACGGGGTCAACTCAATAAACCGGGTAAAGCGCTATCTGGAGGGAAATAAATATGGCAAATAAACAGACAGAAACTGTTGTTGGTTTAGTGGTTGTCTTGGCCATTCTTATCTTTGCTTTTGGAATGATGTGGTTGAGTCAATCAAAAATTGGCAAAGCCAGTTACGACTTGAAGGTTGTCTTTGAAGAAGGCGGTGGTTTGCGGGTGGGAGACCCGGTGACCATTGCGGGAATTCAAAAGGGGAAGATAAAAAAAATCAAATTAGTAGAAGACAAAGTGTTGGCAATTTTAGAAATTGATGCCGATGTGAAATTGAAAGAAGACGCTAGGGTAATGATTTTGGATTTAAATATGATGGGTGATAAGCGAGTTGCTGTTTCCTTAGGACAGAGTGAAAAACCCTTAAATTTAAACGAACCGGTAAAAGGGACATTCCTGCCAGGTTTTTCTGAATCCCTGGTAAAAATAGGCTCTCTAACTGAAGAAGCTAACGAGACGGTTAAACTCCTCCGGAAAAATTTAGTGAATGAAGAAATTACCACTGAGATTAAAGAAGGGCTTAAAGATTTGCGAACTTTTACTAAAGAATTGCAAGAGATAACGAAAAGGAATAAAAAAGATTTAGAAATTATCGTTAGTAATTTTAAGGAAACATCAATTACTCTCAACAAGATGGTAGGACCCAATAGAAAAAATATTGAATCGGCAATTGAACATTTGAGTTCGGTTTCTGCCCGATTAGATTCAATCACCGCTCAAATTCAAAAGGGTGAAGGGACGGTGGGTCAATTGATGAAAGATAAAGAGCTCTACGAAGAAATAAAGAAGACTACGAAAGATATAGATGAATTAGTCAAAGATATTAAAACCAATCCGAAAAAGTATATCAATGTGGGAATCTTCTAAACAAAATCAAAAATCAAAAATCAAATATCAAAATGATCCCGATGTAAGATCGGGACAAAATTAAATAACCAAACATCAAATTTCCCGCCAAAGGCGAGGCTCGCCACAGGCGACAATAATCAAGTAATATCCAATCACTGAATAATCAATGGTCAACCCTATCTTTGTCTGGATAATTGGTTATTAGTGATTTAACTTTTTGGATTTTGGTTTGTGGTTTTGATTTTTGATATTTGCATTTTGATATTCTATTATGCCAAAGACAAAAACAAAATTTGTCTGCCAGACTTGCGGTTTTGAGACTCAGAAGTGGCTCGGGAAATGTCCGAGTTGCAGTGATTGGAATACTCTAGCTGAAGAAATTATCCGCCCAGAAACCAGAGTCCGAAGGAGTGGGGGGACCTTGGAGAAAAATGAGCCTGAGAGATTAACTGAAGTGGAAAGTCTGGAATTTCAACGCTGGCAAACTGGATTGACGGAACTTGACCGGGTCCTGGGGGGGGGAGTCGTTCCTGGTTCTTTAATCTTGATTGGTGGTGACCCCGGTATCGGCAAATCAACTTTAGTTTTACAAACTACCGAGCGTCTGGCAAAATCCGCCACACCTCACGGTGGCTCCCTGCCCGCAGGACGGCAGGCGGGCGCCTCTGGCGGGAATGAAATTAGGATTCTCTATGTCTCTGGAGAAGAATCGCCAGAGCAAACAAAGATGAGGGCTGAGCGATTAGGTGCCACTTCCCCCAATTTATTTATCGTTTCCGAAACAAACTTAGAAAATATCATTGAAGATATAGAAAAAATTCAGCCCAAAGTGGCGGTGATTGATTCCATCCAGACAATCTATCGTTCCGAATTAGCCAGTGCTCCCGGTTCAGTGGGACAGGTGAGAGAATGCGGAGCTGAACTTCTGCGTCTAAGCAAGAGTAAAAATATTGCTATTTTCCTGATTGGACATGTGACTAAAGAAGGAGCCATCGCTGGTCCCAGAACTTTGGAACATATGGTAGACACAGTCTTATATTTTGAGGGAGAACGGCATCATACCTATAGAATTCTCAGAGCAGTGAAGAATCGCTTTGGTTCTACCAATGAAATCGGCGTCTTTGAGATGCGAGAGAATGGCTTACAAGAAGTAGAAAATCCTTCGGAAATTTTTCTCCTAGAAAGGGCAAAATCAGTCGGCGGTTCGGTGGTCATCTGTGCCCTTGAAGGAACTAGACCGATTCTTTTGGAACTGCAAGCCTTGGTCTCACCTACGAGTTACACTATTCCCCAACGAGTGACCACTGGCATTGATTACCGTCGCCTCTCTATGCTTTTAGCAGTCTTAGAGAGAAGGGTGGGCTTACATCTCGGCAATCAGGATGTCTTTGTCAATGTGGCCGGAGGGATAAAAATAGAAGAGCCAGCGGCTGATTTAGGAACACTAATAGCAGTTGCTTCCGCCTATAAAGATAAACCCGCTGATGTAAATGCAGTAATCATTGGTGAGGTCGGCTTGGGCGGCGAGGTTAGAGCGGTCAATCAAATTGAAAAGAGAATCAAAGAAGCCGAAAAAATGGGATTTAAAAGATGCCTCGTCTCAGAGAACAACTTAAAAGGAATATCGGAGAGAAAAACAAAAATTGAAGTAATAGGTATAAAGACAGTCAAAGAAGCCTTAGAATTTGTAATAAACGCTGGACGCTAAACGCTAGACGCCCAAAAGCAAAGCGTATAGCGTAAAGCGTGAAGCGTCATGGGTAATGTTCAATAAAAAATGAAAGATGGCTTTGTAATCAGTATTATCAGCATTAGGGGATTTTGAAGGTTCAATAAGAAGAAGAGAATGGAGCATAAGAGGTGTTTAACGGGAGAGTAAAGGCT
>JBFLXN010000309.1:0-1708 GCA_040755715.1 Candidatus Edwardsiibacteriota bacterium | reverse complement strand
CACCAGTATAAGGGAGATATGTATGTCTGAGGAGTATGCATGAAATCTCACGGTCTGGTGAGAGCCGAGGTTTGTCCTATTGGGTTCATGAATGATCTTTATGAATTAGTCATCGAAGCGGATAAAGTGCTTACATTTTAACCCGAAAGAAAAATATGAAGGATTAACAAACTACTTGTGTAATAATGTTTATTTGAAGGAGCTTTAGTAAAAAATTGAATAGGGAAGCTGAAATTACATATTTATAGATATACCTATGGGGAAGTATGAAGAAATAACAAAAGCGCTGCGAATCCTTGGATTATATGAATCCGTAACAGTAAAAGAAATTAAAAACAGGTATCGGGAATTGCTCAAAGAATGGCACCCTGATTTATGTATAGGAAATGAGGATATTCGTAAAGAAAAGACAATCGAAATAATCAATGCATATAGAATAATTATGGATTATTGTGAACATTACCGATTTTTTTTCTCCAAGGAAGAAGTTGAAAAGTATATCTCTCCTGAAGAACTGTGGACAAAACAATTTGGAAGAGACCCGATATGGGGTAATTATCAAGATGATGAACAAGATTAATACATTTGATAAATATGCCGAAGAGTACGATCGGTGGTTTGATACCCCAGAAGGAAAGGTGCTTTTCAGAATGGAGGTTGAGGCAGTAAGACTTCTAACAAGAGATATTGAAAAACCTTCCCTTGAAATCGGAATAGGAACAGGTAGGTTTGCGAAAGAATTAGGAATCGATGTTGGAATAGATCCATCTTCAAAGTCATTGGAAATTGCAAAAAAGCGTGGGATAAAGGTAGAAAAGGCAAAAGGCGAAAAACTGCCCTTTAAGGATAAATCATTTGGATCTATATTTATACTTTTCACACTCTGTTTCGTAGAAGACCCAGAAATCGTATTATTTGAGACTAAAAGGGTTCTAAAGACAGGTGGAAGACTAATTGTTGGAATAATTAACAGAGAAAGTCAATGGGGTCAGCTATATCAGAAAAAGAAGGCAGAAGATCATCCAATATATAGATATGCAACTTTTTATAGTGTATTTGAGATAATCAAAATGATAGAGAAAACAGGGATGGTGGTTGAGGCATATTCATCAACACTCTGTCAGCAGCCTTCTGAAACACCCTACGAAGAACCTGCTCTTAATAAATTGAACAAAAATGCAGGTTTTGTGTGCATTCTTGCAAGAAGAATTCACTCATGATTTTATAGTCTCAGACTTAAAGAAGCTCTTAGAAGACATAAGTATGAAAATCACATAATTAGAATACACTTCTACAGAGACCTGATGAACCGAGAAGAATTGAAGAGCCAGTTGAAGGCTATGTGAAAGATGCCGGATTTCTCTGTATAGAAGTAAGAAAGTAATCCTCAACCTGCTCGATTTATAAATCTTTATATACCCTTCAAAGAAAGATTCCCGACAAGCCCCGTTAGAAAGTTTATTTCTAACGGGGCAAGCGGGAATGACAGCCATTGGAATAAAGTTCGCTATAAATAATATGGACTAAGCTATATCCCTTTTTAAACCTGTCATGGGTTTGATGTCCAGAATTGGGGTCCCGTCCAGCATGTCAAAGCCTTTTATATGGATGACATTGCCTACAATTCTGTGGACAACAGGTTTTAAAAATTCATTGAAATAGCGGATAAGATAGCAAAAAGAGCACCTTAAGGAGATTTAACCTCTTT
>JBFLXN010000308.1:0-1709 GCA_040755715.1 Candidatus Edwardsiibacteriota bacterium | reverse complement strand
GCATAGCTGAGGTCAGATTCTGGTGTAATAACAAACTTATCGATGTTCAAAGAGTAAAAATCAGTGATCTACAGCAGTTCACTTTTGAAGTTTAAATGGTTCACTTTTGAAATTTAGCTAACAGAATTTTGGTTAATACAATCTCATAGCTTTCCCTTGTCCGCCAAACTTACCCCGTTAGAAATTCTCTGCGATGCTTGGCCTCGTAGTAAATCTCTAACGGGGCTTACGGCGCCTGCCCGCCCACCGACTTGTCCGCCGTCAGTTTGGCGGGAGCATCCCTGGGCAGGCGGGGATTCGCCATCCTTTAGGCGAAATGGCATAGGAAATTATACCACGGAAACACGGAATCATATTTTTGTGTAATGTAATGGTTCGGCTTTGCTCACTATAATCGTCATGTTCTTCATTACACATCAAACATTTCACCTTACACAATTAGTTCTGGTAAATTCGTAGTAAGGTTTTTTCCCTTGACAACAATAAAATAATAGTGATAAAATATTGTCAAAGTAGAGAGAAAAAATAAAAAGATAGCCTAAAGGCTTTAAAATGTCTGAATATGCAAAAGAACATGCCCAAGCAGGAATTGAGGCCAAGCTAGCTGAAATTGCCTGCTGGCCAAATCAATTCAAAGATTACGAAATTACCATTGTCATCCCGGAGTTCACTTCAATTTGTCCCAAGACAGGTCTGCCGGATTTTGGGACAATTACTATTCGCTATATTCCTGACAAACTCTGTGTTGAGTTGAAATCCTTAAAGATGTATATTCTGGGTTTTAGAAACTTAGGCATCTTCTACGAAAATGCAGTTAATAGAATTTTGAGAGATTTTGTCAAAGCTTGTAGACCCAGCCAGGCAACCATCACCGGTGAATTCCATATCAGAGGTGGGATGAAGACGGTGGTGGAAGCAAGATATGAAAAAAGGAGGAAAGGATGAAAAAACAAATCAGCAAAAGAATCGCCCTGCTCAGCAGTCTGCTTCTATTTTCATCAATAGCAGGAAGGGCAGAAAGCGCATCAATCGTTTTTAAAGTTGGTTTTCTCAAGCCAAAAGATGTTGGGGGAACGGGCGTGATTTTCGGCGGAACTTTCGGCCAGGCAATTGACGACCATCTCACTTTAGGTGTCTCCGTTGACTATTTTAACAAAACCTTCTCTGATGAAAAAGAGGTTGAACGAAGACCTACTGGCACCGGCTCATATTCCAAAGTCCTTCAAACTTACGATTTCCATGTGAGATATTTACCTGTAATGGCGAGTGCACTCATTACCATTCCGATGGTCGGAATGATAAAACCCTATGGCACAGCTAATTTGGGTTATGGATTGGCTAATGTCTCTTATGACTTCTATGCTTTGCCGGGTTACGACTATCAAGTGGACACTTCTGATAAAGGCTGGTATTCGGGTTTCAACTGGCGGATTTCGGGAGGGGCAAAATTGAAATTGGGGTTCAGGTCAGCCATTATCGGAGAGTTATTCTATAACGGCGGGGGTTTAACCAGAACAGAAGGAAATATTAAGTGGAAGAAAGATATGTCCGGAATTGGTGGCACCCTAGGCTTGTCAATTACTACCGGTTGAATGCAAAATAAAAGTGAGCAGCTAATTTTTAAGTAATTCTTGAATTTTTTCTTTTGATTTTGAGTTGATTTCAAATAATAAATTTTTAATAATTTCAGATTTTTGTTCTTTCTCAAA
>JBFLXN010000307.1:0-1724 GCA_040755715.1 Candidatus Edwardsiibacteriota bacterium | reverse complement strand
ACTATGAGCGGCTGCACTCGGCCTTAAATTACCAAACACCGGCAGAAGTTTATTTTAAAAGGAGGTGATTAAAAAAGTATCTTAACTTGGGCCGTTTACTGTCTTGACAATGGGGTACACCTTAGAAGACTCTTTTATTAACTTAATCAGAATTATATAGCTCCAGAGGGGAAAGTCAACAAGTTCGCTGGATTACTGTGAAGATGTTCCACGAAGTAATTGTAGCTCGCGAGAAAATATCAAGGAGAGTCTGGGTGCTGCTTCGACTCCATTTTTTGGATTGTGTTATACAACCGTGAGCGGTTATATCGTTGCACCATAATTGGATACACATTCACCAGTGTGTTAAGGCCCGCGGTTAGTAGCGCAGCATCAATTTGTCCTGCATGAACTTGAGAAGCTAACTGAGCACAACCCAATCCAAGAAAAGTAAGGTGAATTCCTTCATATACGCGTGTAAAAGTTTCATAATTCTTTAATGACTGAATACTATTTGGCTGGACAAAATCACCTAAACCTAATCGTTTCCAAAATACTCTATGGACAACGTCACCAGTAATTGGCATCCATTTTTTAAATGTTCTCACACCTAATTTTTCGTATAGCTCTGGATTCTTTTCAAAAGACTTCGGATCGAACCATGCATCAGTCACATTTTTAACTACTCTGCGAAACCAAGGGGGAGCCATATCTGCTTCAGGAGTAGCTTGGATTATTGAGCGATCAAGAGGTGGGTTGGGTAGTGGCGATGATTCGATTGAACGAAACTCGTTCGGTGTGTGTGTGTGTGACTCTCTGTTAAAGGCTAATTCTGCGCCCTTGTCGTTCATAGTAATGCAAGTATAGTCCAAGAATACACCTTGAGCAATTCTTCGGATTAATACGGCACATTTTTATATTCCAAATCCGTCTCTTAGAAAGGTTGTTGAAGTATTGGGTGAATTTGCATTGAACGTAAACGTTTGCCAACCTCGCTCCTTTGCTGGCGCAATAAATCTTGGACTGTCATCAATAAGCAGGATATCTTTTGCTTTTTGTCCACTCATTCGTTCCGCTGTCTCGTAAATCTCGTGCTCAGGCTTTACAAATCCTGTATCACAAGATTGTAGTACAAACGCATATGGCAATCTTGGAATATTGCCGGATTCAACCGCTTTTGCATAAACTCCTGGATAAATATTGGTCATAAGACCTACCGGATGACTTTTTGACACGTCTCTTATCAATTTATGGACATCTGCATTTGGTTGAAAGTGCTTAACCCAAAATGGTACGAAATCTATATCATCTCCAATATATCCAGATTCTTTTTTAATTCGCTTCCAAAGCTCTTGGGGTTGAGTTTTCCCTCGGCAAATAGAATCATCCATCTCTAACCAAATATCTCTACATCGCTCATAAGGGTAATTTGTTAAATTGGACAGAGCTTCTACCCCCCCCCCATAAAGCGCAATAGAACGCCCCCAACATCAAATAATGCGAGTTTAGTACTAGCAAAGATGCCACGCTCAATCTTTTGACTCTCAAGTTCCATAGTCTGGATTATAGATCAAGGAGAAATTAGTTGCGAATTTAGCTTAAAGTAAGGACTTTATTTATATACTGTACCCCAAAATCTAGACAACCTGCTAAGATACAAAACCTATGACTGCATTACGGCGGAAACACCCGGTTTCCTTCAAAGTAATGGTAGCTTTGGAAATGATCAAAGCTACCCAAACAGT
>JBFLXN010000306.1:0-1727 GCA_040755715.1 Candidatus Edwardsiibacteriota bacterium | reverse complement strand
TTAACCTCCTCGGAAATTTTTTGACATTTAAATTATATCATAATTTCCGAGGATACTCAAGAAATAATCAGACTGGAAATCACTATTTTTTGTTGGAATAAATAATTTTTCACCAGTAACTATAATAATTATTTATGGAAGATATTGCTCAGGCAGACTTAATGGACAAAATTGTTTCACTTTGCAAGAGAAGAGGCATCATTTTCCAATCAAGCGAAATTTATGGTGGAATCAATGCTTGCTGGGATTATGGACCATTGGGCGTAGAGTTAAAGAATAACATCAAACAACTCTGGTGGAAATCAATGACGCAGTGGCGTGATGACATCGTGGGAATTGATTCTGCTATTCTGATGCATCCCTTGGTCTGGAGAGCCTCGGGACATCTAGACAGTTTCACTGACCCATTGGTTGATTGCAAAGATTGCCAACAGCGCTTCCGAGTGGACGAAACCAATAATGGTAAATGTCCCCATTGTGGTTCTGCAAGTCTTTCGGAAATTCGCCAATTTAATTTGATGTTTAAAACCTTCATCGGTCCTTTAGAAGACGAAGCCTCTACGGTTTATCTTCGCCCGGAGACAGCTCAAGGTATCTATGTGAATTTTGAAAATGTCCTGGTTTCCTCTCGCCAGAAGACACCTTTCGGAATCGCTCAGATTGGTAAGGCTTTTCGCAATGAAATCTCTCCGGGAAATTTTACCTTCCGTTCCCGAGAATTTGAACAGATGGAAATGCAATTTTTTGTAGAACCAGAAGAAGCAGATTCATGGTTTGATTACTGGAAAGAAGAACGAATGAAATGGTATAAGAATCTCGGGTTGAATCTAGATAAGTTGCGCTTTAAACCTCATCTAAGGGAAGAATTAGCTCATTATGCCAAAGCCGCCGTGGACATTGAATATGAATTTCCTTTTGGCTGGAAGGAATTGGAAGGAATTCATAATCGTGGAGATTACGATCTTTCCCGTCATCAGGAATTTTCTAACAAAAACCTTTCCTATTTTGATGACCAAAAGAAGAGGAGATATATTCCTTATATTATTGAGACTTCAGGGGGGGCAGATAGAACTGCTCTGGCGCTATTAGTGGATGCCTATAAAGAAGAGATAATTGCTGGAGAAAAGAGAGTATTATTGTCTCTTCATCCAGAAGTGGCTCCGTTCAAGGTAGCCATTTTCCCTCTAGTAAAACGCAATGGTATGCCAGAAAAGGCACAACAAATAGAAAGGACACTTAGAGAAAGATTTACTACTTTCTATGATGAAAATGGTTCTATCGGGCGGCGATATCGCCGTCAGGATGAAGCCGGCACCCCTTTTGCCATAACCGTTGATTCACAAACGATGATGGATGATACCGTGACCTTGCGCTATCGGGATACCTTAAAACAAGAGCGATTTAGGATTCAGGAATTATCACAAGTCATTGAAGAAAAGGGTAGAAATTATCACCTTTATAAAAGTTGACAAACAAAAACAGGTTCTGGTATAATAAAAGGCACAGAAGTACAGGAACATACGGTATTGATACGGTGATATATATTGCTCCGAAATAAAAAGATCGTAACCGTAACCATAACCCCTTTTAATACCGACTTTTAGACTTCTGCAAAATGAGAAATATAAGTAAAGATTAGGGATGGAGAGAAGAAAAAGAGAGAGATTGGGGAGATAAGAGAAGAGATTTAATGAGCTTTGTGGATGAAGATAGGCTGTTTATTTAAA
>JBFLXN010000305.1:0-1739 GCA_040755715.1 Candidatus Edwardsiibacteriota bacterium | reverse complement strand
TCTCCTTTTTTGTGATGCTACATATTCTACCATAAAGAGGTAGGGGGAGGCAAGCCAATATGAGATAATTAATTTGAAATACAGTGGGTTGAGACAAAACAAGACAAATATTTTTGACATTACCTTTTACAAAACAGGGAGAAATGAATGGAAGAAAGGGATATTTACAAAGGTTATAGAGGAAAGGCTAAAGAAATTTTAATCTCTATGGGTGTGCGAGTCTGGAGCGATGTAGAAGTGCAGACAGTAAAGGGCACATTCAAAGGAGTGATTTTGCCTCGTTCAGAAACCGCTGATGAGGAACACATAGTTTTGAAAATGCACCACGGATACAATATTGGTATTGCTGTCAAAAATATTCAGCAAATAACCGAATCGGGATACAAAGAGGCACACTACAAAATTCCTGAATCAAAATTTCCTGTCAATCCAGAAAAGCCAAATGTTACTCTTTTAGGGACTGGTGGAACCATTGCTTCCCGACTTGATTACCGCACCGGAGCTGTTATTCCGGCATTTACCCCTGGCGAACTTTATGGAGCCGTCCCTGAACTTGCAGATATTTGTAATCTCAAGACAGAAAAACTCTTCGGTATTTTCAGTGAGAATATGGGACCTGAGCAGTGGATTACTACGGCCAAGGCAATTGGTCATGAAATAGAAAATGGTGTTGATGGAATTGTTATTGGTCACGGAACAGACACGATGCATCACACGGCGGCGATTCTTTCCTTTATGGTGCAGAATTCTCCAGTGCCGATTGTGATGGTTGGCTCTCAGCGTTCCAGTGACCGACCTTCTTCCGATGCCGCCTTCAATCTGCGCTGTGCGACTTATGCAGCGGCTTACTCTGACCTGGCAGAAATTATGGTGTGTATGTTTGGTCCTACCAGTGACCAATATAATCTCTTACATCGGGGGGCACGAGTGCGCAAAATGCATTCAAGTTATCGCAGTACTTTTCGGACGATTGGTGATATTCCTTTAGCAATGGTTACTCCAGAAAAAGTTACCGCTCTCAGAGATGATTACAAGAAGCGGCGTAAAGACCGAAATATCCTGATTGACACCGCTTTTGAGGAAATGGTTTCCATTGTCTATTATTATCCGAATATGAAACCAGACATCATTGAAGCGCTGATTGACCATAACTATAAGGGAATTGTGATTGCTGGGACCGGTCTGGGGCATGTGAATAAGCCTCTATACGAGCCGTTGAAAAAGGCATGCGAGAAGAGAATTGCAGTTTATATGACAGTCCAGACACTCTGGGGTTATGTGCAGATGTATGTTTATGATACTGGTAGGGACTTAATGCATCTCGGAATTGTTCCTGCGGAAAATATGCTTCCAGAGGTTGCCTATGTGAAATTAGGCTGGGCGCTTGGACATACTGATGATTTGGAAGAAGTAAAGAAACTGATGCTAACACCGGTAGCCGGGGAAATTACTGGAAGAGAGCCATATAACGGTTATATTATTTTGCAGGGAGGAATTCCAGAGGTAGAGGAGTTTATCTCAAAATACTGGAGATAGAATTATAGTGAGGTCTTTTTCCCTGTGAGATTACATAGCAAATTATGCTATTGATCATCCTGAGCAAAATGAAGGATTTTCCTGTCAGCTAAAAATTAAAAGTGGACTGTTTAAGAATTAAAAGTGGACTAAATTTAAGTCTAGCTTTTTTACTTTGTGAACACCAATAAGTTTGTTCTTATACCACAATCTGATTTCAGCCA
>JBFLXN010000304.1:0-1746 GCA_040755715.1 Candidatus Edwardsiibacteriota bacterium | reverse complement strand
TGCCACTGGCAACTTTCGGAATTGTAACCCCTTAGTCCCGATTGAATCGGGACTAAGACCCCCCGCAGTGGTCTGTATCTTCGGGCCAACTTAATAGCGTTAATTTATGTTACAGACCACTAGTCTTAAGTGAAGCTGTTTGAAGATATCAGCCACAGAATTGCACCCCGATAAAATCGGGGTGCAAATCGGTGGCTGAGAAGTATCTCTATATAGCAAAGCAAGTAGCCGAAGAGTTGCGAAAGATTGATGAACAACTGGTGTTTCTAGAAAGGAAAATAGAGGGATATCTCAGAGAATTGCACGAGGAAAATAATGTTTAAACCAAATTTTAGATATATAGATAAGATTGTAAATTTACTTACAAAAATTTCTGCCGCAAGAGAAGTGATACTTAATTCACCACTAATTCCTAAATGGGAAGTTACCTTGAGGCGAGAAGCAATCATACACAGCGCTCATTCATCAACCAGCATTGAGGGGAACAGGCTGTCTTTGGAAGAGGTGAGCGATTTAGCCCAGGGAAGAGAAGTAATGGCTACCCGAAAGGACAAACAGGAGGTCTTGAATTACTTGGAAGTCTTGGGAAACATTGAAAAATTAACAGAAGGAGATTTACTACAAGAAAAGGATATTCTAAAAATTCATCGTATGGTAACTGAAGATACTTTGGACGATGCAAAAGATTGTGGGGTTTATCGCCACCGCTATGTTGTAGTAGCAAATAGGTTTACTGGGGAAGTCATTTTTAGACCACCCAAAAATGAAGATGTCCCTGGATTGATAAGAGATTTAGTTGAATGGATAAATTCAAAAGAAGCAAAAGAATTAGACCCTATTATTGAGGCAGGGATAGCCCATTATGAATTCGTTAGAATCCATCCTTTCGTAGACGGGAATGGCAGGACTGCAAGGGTACTGGCGAGTTTGATTCTGTATAAAAGAGGTTTTGATACTAAACAATTTTTTTGTCTTGATGATTACTATGATTCCAATAGACAGGCATACTACAAAGCATTACAAAGGGTTAATCAGGAGACATTGGATTTAACCAACTGGTTAGAGTATTTTGTTGAAGGAGTAAATATTAGTGTTAAAGCAGTCAAAGAAAGGGTAATAAGACTCAGCAGTGAAAGACTGAGAAAGACAAAGAGAGGTCAGATTGCCCTGACAGAAAAACAAATGAGGATTGTAGAGTTCATAAATATCAATGGACAGATAACAAATAAAGATATAAGAGGAATGTTTAAGATTTCCAATCGGGCTGCGGTAGATGAAATTGACAAATTGCTAAAACTAAAAGTGGTTAAAAGAATTGGGAAAGGCAGGAGTCTTCATTATGAGATGGTATAAAACAGGTTCACGATTGGGTTCACGATTAAGTTCACGATTATTTTCTAAGACAGAAATTATTACATTTTAGGGTAAGAAGGTTACTTAGGATGTAACAATAATGCCACAAAATATAATTCCAGATAGAATTATATGTCCATAGATTTTTCAAAACTAAAACACGACTTTGTTAAAATTTTGTCTAAAATTGGCACGATTTATCCTGAACGGAGTGAAGGAAAATCAACACTGACAAGCGTTTAAGCCTTCTGGGCTTGTTCACCAAGAGAAAGACAGCCCAAGCCCCGATAAATCGGGGCTTCAGGGCATCCTCAAAAGCACAAGAAAAGTGCCTCATAGGCTTATATTATTGTGCCAGAAGGCTTCCAGGCAGATTTTGAGCCAAAATTTAAC
>JBFLXN010000303.1:0-1803 GCA_040755715.1 Candidatus Edwardsiibacteriota bacterium | reverse complement strand
TTTACTCTGCGTTGCCATTTTATAAGCATATTTACCTCCAGAATATAAGTTTATTCTGGAAGTATTATAACATTTTTCTATTAAAATGTCAACAAATATTTTACCAAAATTTATGCCGTTTCATATATTTGTTTATATACATCCACTTTCTCTGCGCCATTTTGAGGGTCGGTGGGGAATAATAAGTGACCTTACTTTTTAAACAGCTAAGGATATGCTGTGTGCCCTTTTGGGTGGTAAAGCCAGACTCTTGGCAAATCTCTCAATGTCTTCTGCCACTCTATTGACCAATAGGTCAACATCTTTGGCGGTATGACCATCTATAAGCTCATTGCCACATCTGGAGCAGACTTTAGCGGGGATATTCTCAATCGTAATGTGGGTATTCTTAAGCTCATAGGTCATCTTGATAGGTCGGTCTTGGATTTTACCACCACATTCAGAGCATTTAAAGTTCTTCATTCTGACTCACCTTTTTCGCTTTTGATACTTTATCCATTCTTTTTTATCAGGAATATAACAGGTTACTATAGCCAAGATGCCTTTCTGACTTAAATCACAGACTATATGTAGGGGTATACCGTTAGGCATTGTGCTATAGACTAAAACTCTTTTTCTCTCAGGGTATGCTTCAATGATCTTGCCAGTCAAGAGACAATAAAGAATATCTTCAGGACCAACATCATCCTTTTTAGCTTCAATAAGGCAATGAGTATAAAAGTAATAAGATTCCTTCTCTATTAGTCCTCTTATTCTTTGTATCTTCATTCTGTTAAATTAAATTCTGCAAACTCTATTCTATGTTGCCTCAGCGTAGTTCAATTATAGACTGTGGTATTTGATTTATCTAATGTTTTTTGCTCTACACCACCGTTCTCATTTTTCCTAATTCAAATTTTTTCTATGGTTACGAAACTTTTATTAGCGCCGGGGATAGCACCTTTGACTAACAGAAGATTTCTTTCTTTATCTACCTTCACTACTTTCAAATTTCTTACGGTGATTTTCTCGCCACCAAAATGTCCGGCCATTCTCTTTCCTTTCCAGACCCGCCCTGGAGAAGTGGTTGAACCAATAGAACCGGGCGCACGATATTTGTTTGTCTGTCCGTGACTCTTTGGCCCACCGGAAAACCCATGCCGCTTTACCCCCCCCGCAAAACCTCGCCCTTTTGAAAACCCAGTAACTTTCACATATTCTCCAGGCTTAAAGACATCAACTTTGACCTCTTGTCCGGGCTGAAGATTCTCTGGACTGACACTTTTAAATTCTTTGAGTATCCGCAAAGGAGGACAATTTGTCTTCTTAAGGTGTCCTAATAAAGGTTTTGTCACCAATTTCTCCTTCTTGGTTCCAAAGCCGAGCTGGATAGCTTCATACCTATCATTCTCTTTTGTCTTTCTTTGGCTGACAAAGCATGGCCCAGCTTCAATCACCGTCGTAGGAATAACTACTCCACTATCATCAAAGATGCGCGTCATTCCTATCTTTCTACCAATCAATCCTAACACTCTTCTCTCCTCTTTTTGACTAGAAATTATGCTAAATCTTCACCACGAAGACCCGAAATGAGAAGTCAGACAAATAGACAGAAATTTGTTGAAATTGAGGGAAATTTGTAGAAAACGAATAACAACAAATTTCAATAAATTTCTATCGATTTCTATAAGTTTCTAATTTATTTCGTGCTTTCGTGGTTAGGGTTTTGATTATACTTTTATTTCCGCATCTACCCCGGCAGGTAAATCCAATTTCATTAAGGCATCCATCGTCTGCGGTGTTGAATCCAAAATGTCTATCAGT
>JBFLXN010000302.1:0-1819 GCA_040755715.1 Candidatus Edwardsiibacteriota bacterium | reverse complement strand
ACAAGAAATTCTAAAATGAAATAATTCATCAAATTCATCACAGACTACAAAAAACTTTCTTAAAAACAAAGGAGTTTCAAATGCCAACTATTATCATAAGCACATTGAACAAATTAACCTTTTGTGATCCAGATAGGGACTCTGGTGCAAAGGTTGGAAGATGGTGTGGTCCCAAATATGTTCCTGATAGATGTGACAACTGTTGGGACCCTAAAACCCTTGCACACTATGAAGCTGAATTTTACTATGAGGACAAAGCTCCAGACGGAACAATATGGCGAATTGGTGCTTGCCATCGTTGTAAAGACAAGATAAAACACAAGTTAATACCGTGCAAAAACCAAGAAGCAAACTAAAAACAAGAAATTACTTTCAAAAAAAGACAACAAGTGAGGGGAAAATGTTCAAATTAGAAAGAGGAACAGAACAAAGACTTACACTTCTTGAATGTCCTCATTGTGGCAAGGAAGAAAAATTCGCTGATAGTGAACAACCAGAAGAATTTGACCTTGTCCATGTCTCTCCCACAGGCATAGTAAGAGTCTGGCTCTGTCGTCGGTGCGAAAAAACATTCTACACAACTTTTTCATGAGTTGAGAAAGGAGAGAAAAACAGTGAGATATACTCTATATTTGCTTCATTTCAACAATCCAGTTGAACGAAACGGAGTGAAATTTCAACATTATTTAGGTTACACCTCTCTACCTTTAGAAGAAAGATTAGAAAGACACAGAAAAGGACAAGGCTCATTATGGGTGAGATGGCTTTTAGCAAACGGAGCCAAAGATTTTATAGTCGCTTTCACTCAATTCTTTTCAACTCAACAAGAAGCAAGGCAAAGAGAAATATCTTTGAAAAAAAGAATGGGCAAGCACTTGTGCCCATTATGTAAAATTAATGAAAAGCTCGACAAAGAGGCAAAAGACAATGGCTAAAGCAATAATCAGAATCACGATAAAGCAATTCCTGGATGGTGAACACCAGGAAGAATTAGAAGACAAGCTTAGAGATTTCTTTGAGCAAGAAGGCATAAGAGCCGAGATATTCAACAATGCAACAGGTAACAGTACAGTAACAAGAAAGGAGAAGATATGTACAAAGGAACCGTAGAAGCTGCAATAAAAGGAGTTTGGAAATATTTAGACAGTATAGGACTCTCTGAACCATTAGACAGCGATGAAGTTGAAGCAGTTTCAATTCTTTTCAGAATTGAACTTGACTTTCATCAGGGAAATACTACAGAACAAGAAAAAGAAAAACAGATAAAGGCGTTAGAACAAGAAATGAATCGTGCTATATAAACTATTGGACTTGCTCTGATAACTTGGAGGTGGCTATGATTTCCTACTTGAAGTTGAAAGTCAAAAACATGAAATACTCCAATTGCAAGAAAAAACGACTGATTACAAGAGACGACATAAGACGCTTTGCCCAAAGATTAAGAAAACAAGCTGAGAGAGCAAAGAAAAAGAAACCCTATTTCAACTTTCACATCTATTATCATCAGATATTCAACCTTTATTACAACGAGGAAAGACATGGCAAACAAATTCAATCCAGGACAGATAGTTGTCACACAGGGTGTTGCTCAACGCATGCAAGAAGACCAAGATTTTAGAACCTGACTTCGCCAGTTAAAAATAATAAGTGCTAATTCTAATCAAAAATAATTAATTGAAAGGAGGTGAAGTCTCATGAGGGAAAATGTAAGTTTCTCTCTAGGACCTATAGCTTTAATCGATAGAATAGAAAGCAACTTTAATTTTCTCGGATATTTGTTTGAAGGGCTTGGCGGTAAAGCCAAGCACCTTACAGAATC
>JBFLXN010000301.1:0-1830 GCA_040755715.1 Candidatus Edwardsiibacteriota bacterium | reverse complement strand
ACTTCTCTTCTCCTGCCTGTCTGGGCGGGGCTTCTGAAATAGCCCAAGCCCAGACAGGCAAACACATCAGCATACTCCTACCTATGAAAATCCTCCATATCTATCATACTATTTTTGACAGTACCCCTTTGAAATTCAGCCTTCAGACACCAGACTTCAGACTACAGATTTTTTGTGCCCTATTTTAGTCTATTGTCTGATGTCTATAGTCTAATGTTTCATTCTAAGACTACTTCCGCACAATCAGCGCTGCTACTGACAAGGAAATCATGACCAGATAAAAAATCCCCAAGAAGGCTATTCTTCCCGATGGCAAAGTGGCGATAACTAGTGCAGCCACATGCATCATCGTAAAAAATAAAGCCACATAGAAGAAAAGTCGGTAATTGAATTGCAACTTCTGGGCCGGCACATCTTCTCCGCAAGCGTATTGTTTGAGTTTTCCTCCAACCTCCCTGAGATTAGGTGCCAGAAGACCTCCCAGCCAATATAAAAAGCAGGCCATGAGCAAAAAGATAACAAAACTGACCGGTGGCGAAAGCAAAATATTTAAAGGGTGAGACATAAGATAACCTCCTTGTCGCTTTGCTCCATTGTAAAATGAAAATTGTAAATCCTAAATTGCGAATCTAAATCAAGGCAAAAATAATTATCAGAATCCCATAATTTTTTCAATTCAGCATTTGTAGAATGTTGCCTACTTTTTGGATGAGTTGACGATAAATGGGCTCACTCTCTTTTATGAATTCTTTAATATTATTCCACCTTATGTCCAAGTATTCGTGAACGATAATATTTCTTAGTTTCGCCCATTTTGCAATTGCCTTTCCAAAATCCTCATCAAAACCTTCAATCGTTCCTAAATAGAAAAGTATATCTTTGTAAGTTTCGGGAATGGATGCTTCTTTCGATGCCAAAAGTATCTTAGCGACATCAATGGAAGAATTCACAATATTTTCTATCCATCTTTCTACATTTCTTCTTTTTTCTTTAGATTCCCGATAAGTATTCCAGTCTAAAGTAGCAAATACCTGATAATCTTCTAACTCTGATTCCAAAAAATCTAGGTATTTGATGAGTCTCTCTTTATCTTCTTCTCTCAGCCTCAATTTTTGTTCCTCTTATTTCTTGCTTTAATTTCCAATACTCCTTTACGAAGTTTCTATAGTCTTCTGCCTCCTGACTCACTCTGAGCATAAAGTTAAGATATAATCTTCTATCTTTAATCAGAACAGGAAAGCCTCTAATAGCACTGTCAGTCACCGTAGAAGAAGCGCGGTTAAGAACAATCAAATCTACCTCCCTTTTTAGTAATTGTTCTAATTCTAACCAGACTTCGTCTTCGGCCTCATATCTGCTTTCCACACTCTCCCATTCTATTTGCTCTCCATTCTTTGGTTTAAAATAGACAGCAATATCAATATCAGACTCTTTACACTGAGAAATCTTTGAAAAGGAACCGAGCAAAAATACCATCAGGACTTCATCTCTTTTGCTGAAATAGTCCTCAAGAATATTTATTATCCGATTTCTTTCGGCTTCTTCCAAATCAACCCCTTCCTGCTTTTGATTGTTCTGTAATCTTAACCACGGATTACTACTGATAATCATTAGTCAATAGTCATTTGTCATTAGTAAAAAGAATCCCAATGCCTAATGACTGACGACCAATGACTTTTCTTTTGTTCGTGGTTTCATTTTTGACTAGTGCTTTATGACATAAGTTCTTGACAAATTAAATTATTTATGATATACTACCTCCAAAAGGAGGTGGTATACTTGAAAATAAAAAATCAAGTTAAATTAAAACCAAATGAGCGAAAATTATTA
>JBFLXN010000300.1:0-1858 GCA_040755715.1 Candidatus Edwardsiibacteriota bacterium | reverse complement strand
GAGCAAATAAAAAATTCAGTAAATCTAAAGAAATGAAAATAGAAAGGAGCACAAATATGGAAAAAGACCATTGCATAACCTGTGGCCAAGAAATGTATCAACCTTTGCTTGATGAATACAAAACTGAACGCAAAAAAAGAAAATGGAAAACAATAGCCATAATCAAGTCAGCATTGAAAGAAGAATATAAGGAACCAGAAAAAGAAGCCACTTTATTTGCTCACGGATTGGCAGAAAGGCTTCAAGAAGAAAACATAATTTAAGAAGGAGGAAATTCAAAGAACAGTTAGCCAACAAAAGAACAGACCTCAAAATACTTGAACAATGTTTAACAAAAAAGGAGAAAAACCATGATATTTCTGACTACTCCTGGGATAAGAACAAAATATGAGGAAACAGAAATTCTCTTGGTGTTTCAATGTTTCTTCAGACAGCACAGAAAGAATCCAGAGAATGACTTGTTTATTTTTGAGCTTGAAAATGAGCGTATCTGGATAAAAATAGACAAATCTCCTGACAAGGAAACTGCTACAATGCTTCTGCCAGAAGAAGGTCAAAGATGAACCAAACAAAAAAGGAGCAAACCTATGAAGATAGCCAAGAATGAGCATTTGGGTGAGATACTTCTTGTCTTTACAGAAGCTGAACTACATTCTTGCCTTGAAACAAAGGGCATTGACAAGAACAAGATAGATTATGAAACCCTGCTAACCGAGGTAAAAAACTATCTTAAAGAATTGGCTGACAGTTGTGAATGGTTTCAGTCTATTGAGGATGCAGTTGACAATTTCATGGCTAAACAAAATGAAGAAAGGAGCTAAAATGGCTGAATTTTGCAAACACTGCTTCTATAAGTATGAAATAGCACCTGTAAACAATAATGAGACCCTAATCTTAAGTAAGGAAAAAAAATTCTGCGAAGGCTGTGGTCAAATCAAGAGAATAGTAGTGAGAATAGTGGAGAAAAGACACTCGGAAGATTTGAGGAAAAAGTCAAATAGAAGCGGTTAAAAACTAAAAGAAGGAATAGCAAAGATTGAGAAGTTAAACAAAGATTAGATGAGGTGAAGAATGCAAAGACAATCTTTTCCCAAAGAAGAAGCACTTGAAAAAGTCGGAAAGACAGTAAAAACAAAAATAGAATTCTCAGGCGTGCCAAAAGGCACAGTAGGAGAAGTGCTAAGACCTTTTGAAGGCGATTTTGACAAACAAGGCAATATTATCTCATTACCAATAAGATGGAACAGATTTCAAAGAGACAAGCTCATAGACTGGTTTTCAAAACAAGAATACTACAAATTTCTTGAAGAAATTCGTTGAATGCCAGTTTGAATCTCTAAGGTTACAGAAGTAGTTTTTGTAAGTATAAAATCAAGGAGGAAAGAGATGAGCATAAAAATAGGAAGGTTCTGGGTTGCTTATGAGTCAGTGACGATGGCTGCTTTAGATCCAGAATATCTTTGTCTTTGCGAGGACGAAATAAGAGAATACATAGCGAAGAGACCTATGCCAGAAGACCCACACTATTCTGCTAAAGACCTGGTAGACGATTTGACAAAGAGCTCTGGTTTCTATTGTGTCCCTGACGACACCAAGGAAGAGACAAAAGATTACATTGAGGAACTATTAAATGAATTGGTTAAATGAAACCACCTTAAAAAAGGAGGAGCAATGAACTTAACAATCTCAAGACAAAAGATAGTTGAAGCACTGACAATGGTATGCAGAGCCATTTCAAAGAAAGCCCTGCCTGTGCTTCAATATGTCAAGCTCAACGCGGAGGACAATAAACTCTGCCTCTCGGCAACAAACCTTGACCTAGCATTGAGCAAGACAGTAAAATCACCCAGCTTGGCAG
>JBFLXN010000030.1:0-22129 GCA_040755715.1 Candidatus Edwardsiibacteriota bacterium | reverse complement strand
ACAAAAGAGTCAAGAAATCAAAAAACCGTCCCGATAAAATCGGGACCGCTACAAAAGAGGGACGTCCCGCACCTATCCTAAATTGGCGCCATAGGCGCCACTTGGCATCGTGGAGGATAGGTGCGGGGTTCATCTGTGGTTTCAGATTATCCCTTTGGCTTTTGCTTCGGCAAGCAGTCTTTGCCTGCTGAGAACAAAGATACCTGCACCAAAGAGCATAACGAGTAATTTCACCAAGAATCCCAAATAAGGGATACTAACAAGAATCCCCAGGAGAATTAGTCCGAGAATGAATGAGAGATACAGTGAAATCTCTCCTTCTTTCTTGAACAATCGCAAGAATTTTTCACCGAATGCCAGGCTGAAGCAGATGGCCCCAAAATACAGAGCAAGGAGATAAGCAAAGATACCAAAGATAGCAATAGGAATACCAATAATTGAAATCAGCAGTATCACTACCGCTATGGGCACAAGAAGCAAGAAGAGAATTCCAAAGCCAAGACTTTTCCAGGGTGAAGAAGATAGTGTATCAACTACCAATCGGGCGTGCTTTTTGGAAATGGCAATCATGATAATTCCAACTAAGAATAGACTGAAGAATAGAGCAACCCTGAAGAAGCGCTTAAACCTATTTAGTGCTCTTTTCACTTTTGTTTTAGGTTCGGCTTTCTGCCATTTGGTTTCACCAAGAATTTTTGCCCCGGCTTGAATTTCGGCCTGTTGGGCACTTTGATAGTTGAGATTTCCTTTTATCTCTGCTTCGGGAAGGAGAGTCAATTGATTTGCTTTCACTTCAACATTCCCTTGAGTAGTTCCCCCAAATGCAAATTCACCACAACCGGCGTGAAGTGAGCGGTTCACCTTTCCATCAATTGTAACCCTTCCACCAAACGCCCAGAGGTCTCTTCCCACTTCGCCATCTTTGCCAAGTTGGATAGAACCGCCAAAGCATAAGGCATTTCCTTTAACCTTGCCCTCAATCTCTAAATTACCACCAGCGATTCTTACTCCGTCATTGACCAGGCCCCTAATACGAATTTGTCCACCAGCCGCAACGATATCTCCATTGACTACTCCATCAACAGTAACTTGTCCTCCCCAGGCAAAGATATCGCCATTGACTGTTCCCTTCACGCTTACATTCCCACCGGAAACAATCAGGTCATCATCAATGATTTCTTCCTTGCCAATCACTACTTCTTTGCCTGATTTTATTACCAAGGCAGGGGATTTACTTGTCAGAATAAAAGATGAGATGACAATTGATAATAAGATTAGTCGGTTCATTTTTATACCTCTTTTTATAAGGCTTGACGTTTGACGCACTACGCTTGACGCTTTAAGCGTTTAGCGTTCAGCGTCCAGCGGTCTTTGTCTTCGTGCCTAAAATCGTCAAAAGCGAGGCGCCGAAGCCAATGGTTGCGGTGGCATAGAGAATCAAAATCCCAATCAGACTGAAAAGAAATCCCAAGATTGAAAGCGGTCTGCCAAAGAGGCTGAGAAGCGCTCCCAAAATAATAAAGAGAGAAATGAGAAGAAAGCCGAGGATGGTTAAGCCTAAATTAGAAGAAATTGACCAGTGGAGATTCTCTTTTAGCCTTTGACCCAACACAAGCGAAACACCACTCAATCCGAACAAGAAAGCAACCAAGATGAGAATTCCCGCAATAGGAATTAGGGGAAGACCCAAGATGCTGATGGCTAAAAGAACTATTAGTGGAGCAATCAAAATCTCGCCAATGATGCCAAAAATTACCACTTTGAGAAATTCTTGTTGAGTAGCTTCAGCCATTCTTTCAATATTTTGGGGGAGAAGAACAACCGTCAGGATAATCAGGACCAATGTGCCCAAAAACCAGAATAACCTTATTAGGCATTTGAAAGACCTCATTAAAAATGGATGTTCAAACCCAAATTTCAAAGTGCCAATAGTCTTGGGTATAAACTGATTGATTAACCCCAAAGAGAGTGTTTTTATTTCACCTTCCACTTTTGACCCTTCTGCTCTTTCTAACTCGCCGCCCAAAGTGGCAACATCACCTTTGATTACGGCAGTGGAATCTAAAATCATCTTTCCACCAATAACAGCTAAATCTCCTTCTACCGTGCCACTAATTTCTGCTTCACCACCTATGGCGGCGGCATCACCTTCAACTATACCTGAGACCTCGGCATTGCCTCCAATCGCAGCTACATCACCGGTTACTCTTCCTTTAATATTTACATTACCACCGATTGCCGCAACATCGCCATCAACCAAACCATCTACAGTAATTGAACCACCAGTAGTAACTACATCTTCTTCAATGGTGTCAGAAGGCGCCACATAAATGTCTCCGTGTTTCATTTCTTTCTTACCTTCAATCGTAAGGGTAATCGGCTTTTTGTGCCGTCCGATCTTGGTTAGAACTTTAATTGTTTCAGCTGTCGTAGTATCTTCTGCCTGAGTAATCAGAGGAAGCAAAAACAAGATATTTAACCACGGAAGCACGGAAGCACGGAAAGGAAATGAAAAACTATAATTATTGAAATTCCGATACTGCATTTACACCTCCTTTCGGTTGTGGAGTTAAATTTCTCAAAATAAAGATAGAAAAAAGAATAGCACAGATAAAGGTTGTTAAGTACAGTGGAGGAGTTATACTTTGGAGAGTAAGTGTGATTATTTTGGCAGAAAAAGTCAGCGTGTTGTAGACTGGTGGAATATCCTGGAGAAATCTTATTAAGGCAAGTAGATTCTTCCAATTAACCAAGCTGGTCAGATTTACCAGAATCAACAAGAACCAGGCACCCGTGATGGCTAAAAGTCCAACAAAAACAGGTTTTAGGATTCTCTTCCACAGAGGCTCCAAGACGAACTCAAATCCCAAATCTTTTAGAATCCTTTGCGTAAAAAGCGGAGATGGACCAAAATATGGGAGTTTTCTGATTAGTCTGGCTGTCTGACGAAAGAAGGAAAATTCTCTGAAACATTTCCGACAGAAACGCAGGTGTTTTCTCACTTGTCTGGTTTCCTCAGACTTGAGTTCACCATCAAGATATTCATTCAATTTGATTCTTACTTCCTGGCAGTTCATTTTTAATTTTTCATCGCAGAAACGCAGAGTTCACAGAGAATAAATAGTTAAATGATAACCCTTTGTTAATTCATTAATTTTTTTCTTTCTCTGCGTGCTCTGTGTCTTTGCGGTAAGAATCGCTTTTTCTCAAAACTCAGCCACAAACCCGCCAACAATCATTCGTCCCATCTGGTATATCTTGGTCATCGTTCCGTCCTCGTTGTAATTATATCCCCAGACATTTTTATTATTAAATACATTCTCTACCTCAAGATAGGTGAGCAAATTCCACTTGTTAAAGAACCATCTTCGCTGAATGTGAAAGTCCAAGCGCTGGTAAGCAGGCATCCGCGCGGAATTTATTGGCTGGTCAGCATCCACCGTCCACTTCCTCCATTCTGGATGATATTTCTGGGATGTATAAGGCTTGCCACCCAAATAACGATATCTTAGAGATATTTCTGATTCGTCAGCAGGAACAAAGGGAATAAAGGCGAGGACATCATACCACCACTTTTTATGGATAGCATTATACCATTTTAGACCCTTGAACTGTTTTCGGTATCCGGAGATAAGGGTAAATACATTCCGGTAATCAAAATCCCAATTGAATTCTTTTTGTGGATTTCTGGGGTCTTTAGCTTTGGCAATAGAATAGGAATAGCTAACTGTCCCCCATAGATTTTGTTTTACTTTCTTTTGTAGAAAGAGCTCTACTCCTTTAGCATAACCCTTCCCCTCATTTACATAGACATTGCTCCAATCATTTGGGTCAGGTGTGGTATAAGATTTTAGAGTGGGGACATCATAATAACTTTTATAATAACCTTCTATTGTTCCTCTGGTATCCTCAGCAAAGAGATGTTCAAAGCCAATCACACATTGGTCGGTATATTTGCTTTTTAAATAATGATTGGCAGTATCTACGGCCAATTGATACCATTCTGGAGGCTGATAACATCGGCCATAGGCTAGGTTCATTGCGGTACTTTCAGTGAAACGAAGATTGGCACCTATTCTGGGAGAGAGATAGTTTTTATCGGTATAGACAAATCTATCATATCTTATTCCTGGAGTGACTGCCAAAAAATTTCCGAAATTATGCTTGTATTGCAAGTAGCCACCATATTTCCAGGACGAGATTTGTTGGGCAATATCAACAACCCAGGAGATGTAACCGGTAGTGTCTATGATAGAATCAGTTCCAGGAATGTAGATAAAAAGGGTCTCGGGTTTATTCCAGTCTTTATAATCATTTTCGGGCTGTTTCAAGTAAAGGCCACCCGCTATCTCATTTTTGTTAGATGGTTGAAATACTAAATCAAATCGGGCTTTGTTTTCGGACTCAGTGGAAATGTACCGGTGAATTTCTATATCGGAAGTATCGGTGACATAATAATTCCAGTAGTTCAAGGTCCTGGAAAGAGATATAGAGGCATAACCGTTTCTAAAAAGTTTTTGAAGAGTTCCGCCCAAGGTATATTGATGTGACTTAGCGTCTATTCTTAAGTCTGCAGCAGTTCCATAGGCGGTGGCTTCTTCTTCAAGTCGTATCCACTCTTTGCCGTAGATGCCTACTACGGAAAACTTAAGACTGGGTGAAAGGTTATAGACACATTTTCCCTGAATATCGTAATAATGGGGGACGGCGGTCAAACCGAAACTGGATTTTAACAACGAAAGATAACTCCTATGAGCAGAAATCATATATGAGCCCTGACCGGCTGGACCTTCTAAGGTGCCACCGGCTCCAGCCATACCTAAGTCAAATTTAGTATGGAATCTGTCTCTTAATCCCTCACGGTACTTTACATCCAGGACTGAGGAAGCTTTGTCTCCGTATTTTGCCGGAAAGGCTCCGGCAATAAAATCCACCTGTCGGACGAAATCGGTGTTAATTATAGTCACCGGACCACCACTAGCACCCTGCCAGCCAAAATGATTAGGATTGGCTATTTCAATGTTATCCAAGACGAAGAGATTTTCTCCATAGTTTCCGCCCCGAACGATAATCTCGTTGTCCTGGTCAGCTGCAGAAACCACCGCTGGCAGAGCCTGAACTGCTCGCTGAACATCCCAACCACCACCGGGTTGGTTGATTATTTCCTCAAAGTCCATTCGTTGTGATGAGACCGGGGCATCTTTGGTCTTTTCAAAAAAGGTTGGTCTTACTACGACATCTTTCATTTTAAGCGGTTGAGGCTCAAGTTCTATTTCCAAGACAGTCGGCACCCCGGGTCTGACTATCACTCTATCCTTCACGATTGGTTTATAAGACATCATGGAAATTCTTACATTATAATATCCTGGGTCCACATCTCCTATCGTGAATCTACCGTCCATACCTGTGTTAGTTCCTTTTTCGGTCATTACAATTGTCACCGTCGCCCCTACAATCGGTTCTTTAGTAGACTTATCTATTACTTTGCCAGTAATAGAGCAGCCTTTAGCCGGATGAGCATTTGAGGCAGCCATTAACCATAAAGCAATGATAATGTTGAATCTAGTTAACATTTTTCAGCTCCTCCTTTTCACTTTTTATTACGAAAAATCGGAGGAAAAGGTTGCATTATTCCCCAATAATTTTCTCAAGGCGTTTCTGGCTCGGTGGACTTTAGCTTTCACCGTCCCTAAAGGAAGATTCAGAATTTCAGCGATTTCCTGATATGATTTTTCTTCTCGGTGCCGCAAGAGGACTACAGTGCGGTATTCCACTGGCAGAAGGTTGACTGCCTGTTCAATGGTTTTACGCAGAGACGAGCGTTTTAAGGCTTCCATTGGGTCACCTGTAAGCGAAGGTATTTCTAAAGGATGCTCTTCGTCATCCAATGAAATCGTTTCAGGTTTTTGTCTCCGCAAAAAGTCAATGGTCGTATTATAAGCAATCTTGAAAAGCCAATTAGAAAATTTCAATTCAGGATTGTAAGAATCAAGTGAGCGGAAGATTTTGATAAAAGTCTCCTGAGCCATGTCTTCGGCGTCTTGCTGATGTCGCACTAATCGGAAGATAAAACTGAAGACCGGGCGTTTATATTTTTCAATCAATTTAGTATAAGCCTGCTGGTCCTGTTTAAGACATCTTTCAATAAGAGTCTGCTCAGGGTCTTTCTCTTTATTCATTTTTCATTACTATATTCTCTCGCCTGATAGACGAAGGCCTCCAGAAGTGTTCTTTCGAAGGTCTTTTGTAAACCGTCATAAGCCAAAACCAACATAGGAATTCTGGGGAAGTCCTCTTTCATTCGCTTCATAATAGTGGCGACGATTGTTCCAGGCATGCAGGTAAAAGGCATCACCAGAACAATGCCAGAGATTCCTTTTTTGATAAAGTCCATAGTTTTACCTACACTCAAAACAGCCTCGCCTTCAAAAGAGTGATGTAAATAAGGAAGACTCTCTCTTAAAAGAGCAGTAGTTTCAGCTTCAAAATAATCAAAAATTTTTGCCAGACGATGTTCTTCATACTTCTGCCAAGTATCAACCAAAGCGGTTTCCAAAAATCCCCTCCAGTCTTTTCTAAATTTAGCCTCTCGTTTTCTGGTGTAATTGATATAAAAGAACCACTCGCTTACCGGTGGCAAACTCACTTCTGCATCCAGTTCTTCCAGAAGACGAATCAGATAATTATTGCTGAATCCACAACTTCGGACAAAAATTTCTCCTACTATACCAATCAGAGGTCGTCCGCCATCAGCTTGCGCTATTTTTTTAAATTTTTCTTTTGCCTCTTTCAAGACTGGAGTTAAAGCAGTCCCTTTCTCAACTGCCTGACAGGTCAGAGAAAGATAGTGTTGATAAATCTTATCAGTGAGACCCTTTTCCGTTTCGTATGGTCTAACCTGGCGACGAAATCTTTCCAGCAAATCACCGACCACAATTCCCTGCCAACTCAACTTTAAGAATTTTGGTCCAAGAAATCCTAAGTCTTTATAAAAATTTTTCCCTTGATTAGGAGAATAGATGGGTATTTCTGGAAAACCTATTTCATTCAGCACTAAGCGATGCAATCGGTGATACTGACCAAAACGGCAGGGACCTGAACCTTGTGGCATCAAGAAGGCAGTCTTATTGGGGTCAAAATCGTTTCCTCGGGTGAATTTAACAATATCTCCGGTAGTAATAATTGCTGGATAACACTCTTTGCCGGTGGTGAATTTTCTGCCGAGCGTTAGTGTTTCTTCATCAGATTCTTCCATAACACAGGCTTCCTGCCCGCAGGCACGAAAGGCACTGGCTAAAAGAAAGGCATGGTCAGACATATAGGGAAGATAAAGAGTTCGCCTCTTTTCTTTTCGGTGAATAGTTATAGTCTTCGGCTCTTCTAAAGGTAGAAATTTTCGGTTAGTATGTTTCAGACTATCAAGAAAGGCTTCCAGCCGGGTGATAATTCCTACATCCGCAGAATGTTCGTCAATTTCTAACTGAAGGAAAGGCTTTTCGCCCATTTGTCTTGAAAAAAATTTAATGATGAAAGAATCAGGTCCACAGCCAAAATTTGTCAGATAAAGGCCAAAGAGATGGGGTGACTGGCGAATAAATTCAGCCGCCGCCATAATTCTTTCCCCATAGCGCCAATACATATTTGGCCAATTGGAGAGGCATTCGCCTCTTTTTTCAGAAATAGGCAAAAAATCCAGCGGCACAGCCCAGATGCCCAATTCTTTTAACTTCTTCGGTAAGTCTAAATTTAGTCCAAAATCACAAGTGTTATAAGAACGACCCAGAATTACCAGAATCTTTCTTCCTTCCACCGAAGCAAGACTCTCAAGAATCTCTCTCCCTCGTTCTTTGAGTCTCTGTTCAAAAATCATTTGACTTTTAAACGCTTGTTCTACTGCCTTTTCGGTTTCTTTCGTCTCTTTCCCAAGGGTCTTAGCAAAAGCAATTAGTGTTTTGCTTACTTCTTTTTTACCAAGATGAAAACGAATGATGGGTTGCCAGATTTTCTCACCCTGCCATTGTTGGGAAAGGGCTGATTTAATAAGGTAAGGCAGGGTCTGGACATAGGGACAGAAGAATTTTTTTTCTGACTTTGTTCCGTCAGAAACTGCTAATTCTGCTGGGCTATCTTTCAGGTTTTTGACGGAATCGGCGGGGAGGGTAATGATGCTGGGCAAGAATATGGCATCTACTTTTTTTTCTATGAGATTGAGAATATGACCGTGCACTACTTTTATCGGAAAGCAAATTTCCGCCACAATATTTTCTAAACCCTGATGAATAATGGATTGATTGGTCTTGTCTGAAAGAATAACTTTAAAGTCCAAAGAGGTGAGAAAAGTAGAAAAGAAAGGCAAGAAATCTAAAAAGAGAGAAGTCCGGGGAATACCCACTCTAACCCCACCCTTAATCCCTCCCCTTGTCCCGCCAGAGCGGGATCCCGCATTTGCGGTGAAGGGGAGGGTGAGGGAGGGGTTAGGAGAGGAATAAAGGGAGAGATTGGAACAGGAGAAGAGTAATCGCTCTCGTTCGGCAAAGAGGTCGGGCCTGTCCGCCAACTTCACTTCAGAATGCAGGGCGGAGAGGTCTTCGCTTCTTTCTTTAGAGGCGACGATGACTTTTTTCCGTTCGTATTTTTCGCAGCGGCTTCCGTAGAAGAGTGGTTCTGTGCCTTCAAGCAAGACTTTGCGAACCTCACAGGTATTGGCACAATCCTGACATTCAAAGGTTTCCACAGAATATTGGCGCTCAGCCAGTTCAAATCCACGAAAATTTGTCCTGTAGACCGCACCGCTACACTTTTCCTGGGCCAGAATGGCTGCGCCGATGGCGCCAGTAACATCGTGATTCGGCGGCACGGTAATTTTTTTGCCAGTAACTGCTTCAAAGGCGGCAACTACTCCTTTATTATAAGCCACTCCCCCTTGAAAGAAAATGTTGTTGCCAATTTTCCTATCACTGACCACCCGATTTAAGTAATTATAGACGATAGAGTAACAGAGTCCCGCTACCAAGTCTTCTTTTCTTGCTCCTTTCTGCTGGTGGTGGAGTAAATCTGATTCCATAAAGACAGTACAACGTTCACCTAGGGCTACAGGATGCTTTGATTCTAAGGCCAACTGACCAAAGTCATTTAATCTAATATTTAATCTTTCCGCCTGTTCCTCTAAGAATGAACCGGTGCCTGCGGCGCAGACTTTGTTCATCTCAAAATCAATCACTCTACCATCTTTAAGACTTATATATTTTGAATCCTGTCCACCGATTTCAAAAATGGTATCTACCTTTGGGTCAATTTCTATCGCCGCCCGGGCTTGAGCAGTGATTTCATTTTTCACCACATCAGCCCCGACGAAATCTCCCATAAAATATCGCCCTGAACCAGTCGTGCCCACTCCTCTGATTTCTCCACGCTCTCCAATCTCAGAACCGATTTCTTTTAATCCCTGTTTGACTGCTTCCAGAGGGCGACCAGCAGTCCAGAGATACCGTCTCGCCAAAACCTTTCTCTGCTCATCAATAACCACCAAATTAGTGCTGATAGAACCGACATCAATCCCAAGATAGGTTTCCATTACCTTGTGGGAAAGCCCTTCTGGGTTTGATTGTGGGAGTGTCCTTCGAGGCACGATAATCGCGGGCAGAAGCCCGCTCCCACAAGCAGAAGCCTGCTCCCATAGGCCGGTGGAAAGCTCTTTGGGGCTTGATAGACTCAGCAAAGGAGGAAGGTGCGTTTTCTCTCTGGGTAGCTCAATAAGGTAATTTCTGATATTTTCAATTTTGTCCTGCAGGGAGTCTTTTCCGCCATTTAATAAAATGGGATTACGGCAATCAATAGGCTGATGATTTTCCAAGCAATGGAGCACTGCTCCAATTGCCCCCATTGAGGCAAAATATTTTGGCATAACTAATTCATCTGACTTCAATTCCAAGACTGTTTCAAAGGCTTTCACCATTGTTTTGTTCGCGGCTACTCCGCCTTGAAAAGCAATAGGCTTTTGAAATTTTTTCCCCTTAGCAATTACACTCTTGAAATTTCTCGCCAGGGCATAACAAAGCCCTGCAATGATGTCGTAATCCGGGGTGGCAGACTGTTGCAAATGAATCATATCCGTCTTGGCAAATACAGAACACCGTCCGGCGATGCGAGGTGGATTTTTTGATTTCAATGCCAGACGAGAAAATTCTTCAATGCTCAAACCAAAGCGGCTGGCTTGTTGGTCCAAGAAGGAACCAGTGCCAGCCGCACAAATAGTATTGGTAGCGAAATCTTCCAGCACAGAAGTTTTTAAGTTTTTATCATATTTAAGTAAGAGAAGTTTAGAATCTTCGCCGCCAATTTCAATCACCGTTTTGATTTCCGGGTAGAAATGAGCGATGGCTTTGGCTTGAGCAACAATCTCATTGACAAAGAAGGCTCCAGTGAGTTCAGAAATAATCTTCCCTCCGGAGCCAGTGACTGCCACTAACTCAAATTTCTCGTTAGAGAACTCTTCAAAAACACTCAGGACTGTTTCTACGGGATGTCCCTTATGTCTAATATAGCGGTCAAAGACAACTTCTTTTTCGCCATAAACACGCTTACCTGCCAACCCTATTTCGGAGCGAAGGGGGGGGCAGACAGGCTCATCCGAAATGATTACGGTATTCACACTGACTGAGCCGATATCCAAACCGAGGTAATAGTGGTCAAACATTTTTAAGGTCAGTTGAACCAAAAGATTTTCTTTCCGTCATACTCGGACCAGAAAAATTTCTTTACCATGTTTACGAATCCACGACCAACGACTGTCTCATCGAGACAGTGGAGACAATATGCTGCTTCCATTGCCCAAAATAAGATGTTCAAAAGTGGGATTTGGACGGAGTAACTTGAAGGGAGTAAAGTCGCAAACACGTTGTTAGGCGATGCGGCATTTACTATGGTCATGCTAATCGTCCTGATTCTTTCAACACGTATAAAGCATCTGCAGTTACAAATTCATTTAAGTGATTCTTACCTGTGCCATCCCAATCAATAAGTGAATTTCTGCTTGTCCGTTTACCTTTTTTTACGACTTGATAAAATTTCCCTTCTGCAGGAAACCCTCCATCTAGCAATCGCTTTGATTCCAATATATCCAGTGCATCACTGCAACGCTCATCGTTGATAAAACCGACTTCGGCCATCACCTTTAAACCGAAAAGAATATCGTATTGCCAGTAACAAGGATAGTGAAGTTTTAAGAAGTCTTCTTATCGCCTGCAGGATAACCGATATCAGCCAGGCTTGCTAGGACCCAATGGGCACCGGACCATTTACGATAGGGATGAAAGGGAATTTCCCCATCCTTGTCTCTTTCCGATAGAAGCAATCTCACTCGGGGGGATGATTTTATCTCTTCTTGAAGTTTTTTGATTTCAGCCGATTCTAATTCTTTGCCGAGAACATTCACCAAAACTTTAAATCGGACAGATGGTTCATCTGAGTTGAGCAGCTTATTAATTATATTATTCACCATTTCATCTCCGGTCGGATACTGCTGTTTTGCCTATCAAAAGATACAAAATACATCTACACCTTGGAAAAGGCATTTTGCCTATTATATGTTCCTGCTATTTACCATCCAAGTGCTTGCTGTGCGTAGTCCTCGATAGACTTGTCACCGATGTCCAACTCCAAAACCTTCTCAAAGGCGGCCTGCATTTTATCCTTATCTCCCATCTCTTCGTAAAGCCGACCAAGACGGTAGTAGATATACGCACGCAAGGAGATATGTGAATCAGCAGACAATGCATCATTGAAGGCGGCGATTGCTTCTTCCTTCTTTCCCATGTTCACTAATGCGACACCCAAACGGTATCCATAGAGAGCACTGTGCGGGTTCAATGACACAGCCTTGCTCAAGTGCTCTACCGCAGTAGAATCGTCACTAAACAGGTAGGCAAGGTTTCCTGCTAGGTATTTCTCCATCTCTTTCCATGCTGGGCTGCCAACGATGGGGTCGGCGGGAACGGAAGGAACAGTGGTCTTCGCCTGGGTGCCTTTCACTTCATCCAGTAGATTAAATCCCACAAATTCGTTAAAGGATGCAGGGGCTTGGGCTTTGGCAACCCAGAAAGTAAGGTCACTGGGACAGAATACTACGCTGAGCACATTCGTGGGAGTTGCAATGATGTCTCCACCCAATGCCGCACGTCCGGCATAAACATCGTAATGATCCCGCAGAATTGCGACCGTCTGTTTGAGGTCAAATTTACCGTAATGTTGTTCTGCCAATTTACCCAGCCGTTCGAAGCGGCCATAGCTGTTGGGGTCTTTATCCTCAGGATAGAACATCTCCTTTGAAACAAAATGATTGGTAGCGTATACAATACCTTCATTTGCACGTCGCACCGCTAAGGATTTCGAGGTCATCTCGACCACCACTGCTTCTGGTACCTTGCCATCGGCCAGTAATAGATTGGCCACCCCTTTCCTTGGTCCGGCTTTCAGGATTGCCAAAGCTTCCTCAATAGTAGAAGCGTTCTCCATAACCTTTCGGAAAAGTGCCCATAGATTGGGTGCATCCATGATACTTTCGTCCGGAGCCTCAGAATGCATATAGCCTAACGCGATACCTTTCGCGTTCATTCCGGTGTGCACCAGTGATAGGTAGCAGGAGTCAGCAAAGGCGATTGAGATGAATGGTATCTTGTCAATCGGTTCTATAATGTATACCACACGATAGCAATCCAGAACTCCATTGCCGCCGAGATCAAAGTTGCGAGCATGCCAGAGCTTTCCGTCAGTAGCGGCTTTACCAAAGGCTGCGAAGTTGGTGCAACCACCGTATCCGAAAGTCCGCATCAGTCGGTGATTCATTGCCTTCTTATAGAAGTCAGTGATCTCATCGGCAAGCAGAGCCTTGAGCTGCGATTTGATTTCATCATCGCTGCCGCGCAGGTGCACTACGACAATACCCTCCTCATCCTGGCGGTAGCCTGTGCCGGATTCGATGCGCTTTCCCAGATTGCGCCCGCAACAACCAATCAGCAATGCGATTAGCACCAGCAGAAGATATCCGGCCTTTACTTTCTTTGGCTTGGTTAATTCCATGATTTTTCCTCCTTTTTTGCAATGTCATATAACGGTTTGCGTGTTTGCGAAGTGCCGAAGGCAGACAGGTAAGGCACGAACCTTTTATGCTGTGTTAGGCGAAGTTGCGCCCTTATTTTCATCATCTCTTTACACCTTCCAAAAAATCTTTCAGCAATAAAGCGGTTAAAGCAGTCTCTTCTAACTCGCAAACTGTTCTGAACATTTTTGTACTGTCTTTAATCCATACCACGCCATCAAGAACAGCAATTCGGATGGCTTTTCCTTCCTTTTCTTTTAATAATCTCAAAGCATCTTCAAAGTTCGCATTTTGAGCACCACCATAGTCAGTGAGAAACTTAGCTTCTCCAATTACATAAATATCTTTTACTTTTGCAAGAAAATCAGGTCCTTTGTCGTAGATCTCAAAATCAGTCATCATAGCAGACCAACCTCTCTCTCAATATCAATCCACCTGTGCTTTTGCTCATATAGTTCATGAATCTTTTTAATTGTGATTTTCTTGATTTTATCTTGGATTTCATGGAAAGTTCCGCTTAAAAGAGATTTAGCATTTTCCAAGTCCTCTTCCCGAGCTATAAGAAAAATATTACTATTCCAAAGGTCATAGGCATGCTTCAATTTCCCAAGTGCATGGTATACATCTCCTCCAATTTGGATTTCAAATACATATGTGGGCACACTTTTCTCAATACGCCTCCAAACAACATCTAATCTTTCATTTTCCATAGGATATTCCTTTTCACTTATAAGGCGATTTAGCTGACCGATTTCAAATACTAATTCTTGAAGTTGAGAATGATTCAGAGAAGGTTTTTCAACCACAGAAGTTTTTGAAGGAATTATATCAACTGTTTTTTCTTCAGTTGCAGAGATAGTGTAATTAAACTTTTCTTTAAAGGATTTACAAAGTTCTTTGATCGTTTTCTCTTGTAATAAATTGATTCCTCTCCGCATTTCTTGAATTGAAAGCCCAATAGGAATCTTTTTATCTTTCCAATCTTTTGGTTCTATTAAATAATCAACATGAAATTCAAATCTAAATGGATAGATCACTTTCCCTACAGCAATTTCATCTGGCCACAATGGTTTATCTTGAACAAATTTAGTTTCTATTTTTCCAACTCCTATTACACCCCTTACTGTTTTGGTTACATAGAAAAATATAATATCTCCTCTGTCCAAGGCCTTCCATTCGGGATAGAGCATCTCTTTAGTACCCCAAATTCCATGCTGGCTAAAAGCAGTTTCCCAGCTTTTTTCGGGTCCTAAAATAATCCAGTATGGTTTTTTCATATTTTCGTTTCCTCCTTATCAGATGTCTCCGTGTTCCCATAATTTGACACACTCATTACAAAGGTGCAAATTCTCACTTTCGTTCGGTTCTATATCTATGAGTTCATATTTTGAAGAATATTCATCCTTCTCTGCATTATATTTCCATTTTATCCATAATTTCTGAATATTCATAATTGCAGGCTTTCCACAATTAACACACTTCTGTCCCATTTAATTCCCTCCAACTTTAGAGTTATCCACTCCAATCCGAAGCGTTGTATAATGCCTACCATCTTTATCAACCTTTGGAAATAAAGCTTTAATCTGTTCTTCTGTAAATTCCTCTCGCTGGTCGTTCCAGATATAGTTATCGGTCTTTGAATAAAAAAGGATTGCATCTGTCATATTTCCATAAGCCTTTCTCTTGAAGCTCTTTGGATTGCATTTTATTCTTGTTATGTTGTTAATAAATCGTTCTTGTCCGAAAATTTCATCCATCAGAACTTTCACATAATGACACATCTTCCAATCAATATGAACATATATTGAGCCATCATCCGCTATTATTTCTCTAAGTATTATAAATCTTTCTCTCAGGAACTCAACGTATTCTGTACCTATAAGCCTATCGTTGTATGCTGTATCATCATCTCTGCTTTTGCTAACTGTTCGTGAAATTCCACTTTTGAAATCTTGGTTTGTCCCAAATGGAGGGTCTATATATACCAGTCGGACTTTCCCTTTAATGCTTGGATCGTCTATCAAGACTCTTAACACTTGCAAGTTATCCCCAAAGATAAGCATATTGCTGCACCCATCAAGCCTATTCTGACCAAAACTTTTGATTTCCTTGAGGGTAACAGGACGCATAGTAGTAATAACTCTTTTCAAATCTTCTTTGGCTTTGTATTGTAATTCTATGCCGTTGTTTGCCATTTTAATTCCTTCCTGTTTGTCAATCCTTTATGGGGCGCAATTTCATATAACTCGTTCATAGACGATGTTTGTCGCTTTTTGTCCCAATTTTGGGGGTATAGACGAAGGGAATACGCCAGGGACAAGCCCCGGCGCTACACTTAGCGGAAATCCCTCTTTCCTGAGAAAAAATTCTTCTTCTCCAAAGAAAAATCACTTTTCGGACAGACAGGAATGTCTGTCCTACTACCACGCCGGATAGGTGGTGTTCTTCCCCACTACCTCACTGCCTTCCACAAAAGGTCGGCAATGTTCTTCACTATAATACTTCCTGCGCCAGCTTGACCGGCCACAGTAGCCGCATTCTTAAGCACCTGCTCACAAGTGGCACAGGTAGTAACCAATGTGTCCGCCTTGGTGGCTATTGCCTGCTTTATCCTCTCTTGAGCAATTTTGTCAGAGAGAGCCTGGTCCGAAATGAGAATTCCACCACCACCACCACAACAACGAGAGAGGTCCTTAGAATGAGGCATCTCCACTAATTCCACTCCAAGTTTCTTTAAAATATCCCTCGGCTCCTGGATAATCTTGGCACCCCTCGATAAATCGCAAGGGTCGTGATAGGTTACTTTACCACCGAGTTTCGCCTCCGGAAGTTTTTCCAAGATTACCTGAAGGACATGTTTGGCGTTAATCCCGTATTCTTCTTTGAAATAGGCAGTGCAAGTAGGACAGAGCGTGATTGCTTCTTTGTGTGGAAAGATTTCTTGCATCTTCTTCTTGTGTTCTTCAAATTCCTTTCTGAAGCCTAAAGCCTCCATTGGATAGCCACAACAGACTTCTTTGGTGACTTTTGGTTTGATGCCGAGTTTCTCCAGGATTTTTATATACATCTTCGTCTGATTCGGTCGGGCTAAATATTGACAACCGATGAATAGCGGCACCTCACCTTCTTGAACTGGAAAGATGACTTCAGTATCAGCAAAGATATTGCCTGTCTTCTTAATATTCTCCACGATAATCTTGTGAGAATCATAAGCAAATCCCTTTTCCACCAAATCCGCTCTGGCGGCTTTTACTACCTCAGGAACTTTTACCTTTGATGGACATCGGCGATTGCAATCCCGACACATCGTGCATTGATAGAGTGCTTTAACTACAGAAGAATCAATTTCAATCTCTTTTTCCAGTATACCGTAGGCTAAAATCATTCTGCCTCGCCCTGAAGGCGGGTCCCACATGATGTTTAAGAAAGTCGGGCAGACATTTTTGCAATAGCCGCACAACGTGCACATCATCATTTCAGTTTCCCATTTCGCAAGATGGCCTTCAAGTTTTCTTTTCGGGTCTGTCGGATAGCGAAGTTCATGCATGAACCCTTCTTCCCAATCAATCATCTTATGAGGGTTCATTATGTTGTTGGGATCCATTGCTTTCTTGATTGCCTTCATTGCCGGAACAACAGTCTTCTTCTCTTTATGAAATTCCTCTGCCTTGGTTATGGCGATGCCGTGTTCGCCGGTAGTTGTGCCACCTAAATCTCTGATGAGTTGATAGATTTCCGCAACCGCTTGCTTTGCCTGTTCCCAGTGCTTGGGCTCAGTAGGAGTCATCAGAACCTTGGTATGGAGGTTACCGTCACCAGCATGTCCGTATGGAGGAATGATGATGTCATATTTTTGAGAAATCTTCCAGATTCCAGCCACTGCTTTTGGAATTTGCGAAACCGGAACAGCCATATCATCTGCCAGCATCGTAGTGGCATACTCTTCTTTTAACACGCTGAGTGAAGGAATCATCTGTTTTCTTGCCTTCCAGATTTCGGTAATCCTCTTCTCATCTTCAGTAAATTCCATTGAGACTGCTCCGGTCTCTTTGCAGATTTGGGCTAATATCTCCACATCTTGTTTAATCGTCTCGAGTCTGCCATCAACTTCTATGAGTAATATTCCTTCCACCTCAGGTAGATTCATTTTGGCCGCTTTATTGACTGCTTTAATACAGGGTGCTGACATAATTTCAAGTTGAGAAGGGATGAGTGGTTTAGCGATGATGTTAGCTACGCACTGACCTGCCTTTTCCAAATCATCAAAAGCGGCAATACAGCCGGCAATCTTTGGTGGAAGTGGCACAATTTTCATATTGATTTCGGTAATAATTCCTAATGTCCCTTCTGAGCCACACATCAGCCTTTCAATCTGATAGCCTGTTGAATGTTTGATTGTCGTTGTGCCGGTATAGGCAATCTCACCAGTGGGAAGGACAACCTCCAAACCTAAGACATAATCTCTGGTAGCACCATATTTTACTGCCTTTTCCCCAGAAGCATTAATTGCTACCATTCCTCCTAAAGTCGACACCTCACTTGATGCTGGACCTGGGATAAAATACTTATAGGGTTTAATCGCCGCATTAAAGTTGTCACAGACAACACCTGGTTCACAAATCACAAACATATCACCAATTCTAATTTCCTTTATCTTATTCATTCTCTGCATATCTACTACAATTCCGCCGTCAATGGCAACGCTGTGACCACACAGGGCGGAGCCAGCGCCACGAGGAACAACTGGCACCTTATACTTGTTAGCCAGTTGAACAATTTTTTGCACCTGAGCTGTATTTTGCGGTTGAACCACTACATCTGGTTTCTTGCGGTGAATCCCGCCGTCAAAGGCGTAAGCGTAAATCTCGGCGATTGAAGTTCGGCAATTCTCCTCGCTGACAATCTCCTTTAGCCTTTCAATAATCTCTTTGTTCATAAACCCTCCTGATTAGTTACTCCCAAGATATGCAACTTCGTTGCATTGATTATCAGCGATTCACCCCGTTAGAAAACCACTGTAATGGCAGAAATTTTGTTCAGTTTATTCACGAAGTTTTGTGATAAACTACATATAAAATATAAAAACTCTCAAAGATATTTTTCTAACGGGGTTAAGAAACGATTACGGCGATGTTTTTATCGTCGGTATCGTCGCCTTTATCGCCGTAATCAAGTATTCAAAATTATTCAAATTCCTAGGCTTTTAAAAAATTGTGAAACCACAGATGACATTTAGCCGGACATATCGTTGGGGGCAGGAATTTCTACAGATGTAGGCTGTTGATTTGAATTCAAAAACAACCACTCAGGATGAATCCGTGGTTAAATCAATATCCTCAATCTACTGATATCGTAATTAAGCGATATCGGCTGTAATCTCTTCCAAGGGAGAGAAGTAAGAAAGGACAGATTCTTCTTCTGGAAAAGTCAGTTTTTCAAGAGGAGTTCTGGAAACACCTTTTTCCCAGGTGCTGGTATGAATGAATTTCTTGCTTCGGTAGACGAGTCGCTTTCTCGGTTTCGGCACGCTGAGGCTAGCGTTCATCAAAAAAAGAATTTTTTCTTCACCTTTTTCCGCAATCGCCGCCTCAACGGCTTCTTGTAAAGTGTGAAAAGGTTTGATGAAGATACTTTTTAACAATTCGTCATCAAGGCTTGTCACTGCCCACATCTGGGCCCATCTGGCAATTTCCGCTATTTTGGCGGCTTTATGATAGCCCAGCTTGAATTCTTTGTCTATCTTGTCCAAGACATCCTGAGGTGTCCGGCAACTACTTAATAATTTAATAAATGCTTCCTCTCCTACTCCTTTACGGCACTTTGAGACCAGGATTATGATACCATTGTCATTCAATGCCAATTTTCCATTGTCTAATGCCTTCTGTGATTGATACAGGTCAATATCCATTGGGTAAGGAGCTACGGCAACAACAATGTCCGCTTTTTCCTTGATTTCAACAGAGAAGACCCGGTGAGCCTTATCAATTGCGGCTTTTAGTGACTTGGAGATATCGCCAGCGGTAGCGGCAAAGATTCTCTCATGACGATCCAGGACGGTCATAAGGCAAAAAATTTCCTTTTCTTTTATGGTCTGGATAGCGTCTTCCATATCCTCATGAACTGGGTTTCCTTCAAGATTGAGGGCTTTTGCACTGATATTTAAGGCCAGTTTGTGATTCTGCTCAATTGTCTTGTATGAAGCAATCCCGGGAAGAAATGCCTTTCTCCCTCCTGTATAACCGGCAAAATAGTGGGGCTCTACCGAACCGATAATGACTATCTTATGAGCCTCAACCCCCAGTTTGTTGACATACATTTCGGTCCCATTTTTGGATGTTCCCAGATAGACCATATCTTCTTCTTTCTTAGCCTCGTGGCAATAGATTCTGTCCTTAAACTCATGATGTAGTTCACCAAAGATTTCTAAGTATTCCTCTGGAGTGGGTGCCCGATGTATACCAGTGGCAATAAGAAATTTGATGTTTTTATCTTTTATCTGGGGATAGATTATTTTTAGAACCTTAGCGGTAGGCGTTGGTCGCGTAGCATCATTAACTATGAAGAGAATATCCTTCGCCTCACTTAAAAATTCGTCAAAGCTTTTTGAACCAATTGGATTTTCCATAGCTCGGTGAAGGATTTTTCCCTCATCTTCTATTTCTACTTCATTAGGATAAATGATTTCACCGAGACTCTTCTCTTCCACCTGAACAAAGATGGTTTCCCTTCCATAAGGGATGCCAATCTTCACTTTCATAATGTTTGTTCCTTTATCTAAACGAATTACTCTAATCAGGCTATTGAAATAACCCTTGGAACCACAAAGAACACAATTTCATTGCAAAATGTAAAATTAGCAATTAACATTTTAAACCGATAATTTTGTATTGCTAATTTTGAATTGAATTCTCTGTGTTCTCTGTGCCCTCCGTTAGATCAACATTCTGATTCGGCTTATTCGCTGCCATTCGTTTTATTCGCTTTTTTGAAGTTTGAGCTTAAAAAAGCCCCAGGCTTTCCAACTTATCTACGGTTTCTTTGACGGCTGAAGCTGAGTTGTGCAAGGCTTCTTTTTCTTCAATAGTGAGGTCCAGTTCAATTATTTCTTCTACTCCATTTTTTCCTAACTTCACTGGAACGCCAACAAAGATTCCCTCTATGCCGTATTCGCCTCTAAGATAAGCTGAGCAAGGTAAGATGCGCATCTTATCTCTGATAATACATTCTACCATTTCAGCTACTGAAGCGGCTGGAGCATAATAGGCACTTCCGGTTTTGAGATAGGAAACAATTTCCGCTCCACCTTTTGCCGTCCGTTCCACAATCTTTTCAATGGTCTCTTTAGGCAAGAGTTCTGTGATGGGGACGCCGCTTACTGTAGAATACCGGGGCAAGGGAACCATAGCATCACCGTGACCACCAAGAACCATAGCCGTAGTATCAGTTACCGACGCACCAAGTGCTTGGGCCACAAAGAGTCTGAACCGAGTTGAATCTAAAATACCAGCCATTCCAACAACTCTTTTCAGGGCGAAACCGGTTATCTTCAGTGCTACATAAGCCATTACATCCAGGGGATTGGTCACCATCACAATGACCGAATTAGGGGCATATTTAGCAATCTTTTCTGAAACGGATTTCACAATCTTAGTGTTTGTTGCCAGAAGGTCCTCTCTTGACATACCTGGTTGTCTGGCGATTCCGGCGGTTAGGACCACCACATCTGAATTAGTGAGCTGAGAAAAATCTTCAGTCCCTCTGAGTTCAATATCATATTTGCGAATGGGAGCGGCTTCTTCGGCATCTAAAGCCTTGCCTTCAGAGAGTCCTTCAATCACATCTAGCAAATAGATGTCAGCAATCTTCTTCTCGGCGAGGTATAAGGCCGTAGTAGAACCGACATGGCCGCTTCCAATAATAGATACTTTTTTCATTTTGTCTTTCCTCCTTTTACCTCTAAATCTAAAGCAGAGATACTATTGCGCACAATATTAACTGATTGTTCAAATTCTTCTCTTTCTTCAAGTGTCAATTGAAGTTCAATGATTTTTTCTACGCCGTTTTTTCCAAGCATCACCGGAACACCCAGACAGATACCTCGGAGTCCATACTCACCATTAAGGCAGGCTGGAAGGCACAGAATGCGTTTTGTATCTTTGATAATCGCTTCAACCATTTCGGCGATGGCGGCAGCTGGGGCATAGGAAGCGGTAGCAGTTTTGAGATATGAGAGGATTTCTGTTCCTGCCTCTCTGGTATGCTTGATGATTTTATCAATCCTCTCTCTAGGGAGAAGCTCAGTGATAGGAATTCCCTCTACTCTCGCATATCTCGGGAGAATAACCATATAATCATGATGTCCGCCCAGCACCATGGCGGTAGTGTCAGCCGTGGAAACCTGGAGTTCCTTAGCGATGAATTCTCTCAGTCGGGTAGTGTCTAAAACGCCAGCCATCCCCATAACCTTGTTAGGCTTGAACCCTCCTTTCTTCCAGACAAAATAGGTTAAGGTGTCCACTGGCTCGGTAACAATGATAACGATTGATTCCGGTGCATACTTGAGAATTTCACCGACAATAGGTTCAACCACCTTTTTGTTTTCTTCCAACAAGTCCAGCCGTGACATATGTGGCTTTCTCACATGGCCGGCGCAGATAACTATCACCTCTGAATTAACAATGTCGGCAAAATTGTCAGAGCCATCTATTTTGGCATTATAATCTCTGATGGGTGCCGCTTGCATCAAATCTAATGCCTTTCCTTTAGCCCTACCTTCTGTAATGTCAATTAACATCACATCAGCGAAATTCTTTTCCGCAATGTAAAAAGCCGCATTAGCCCCAACATTCCCTGCACCAATAATGCTTATTTTTTTCATAGATGTTGCCTCCTTTTTTTAAGGTTACAAGACTTCTGTAAAATTCATAACCTGCTGATATTTTGCAGGTTATCTGATTATTTTTCTTGACTTTTCCTCCAGCTTTTGATATAATTTAACTCGTTATAAACAAAAACCTTACATCAAAAAACAAG
>JBFLXN010000003.1:0-43114 GCA_040755715.1 Candidatus Edwardsiibacteriota bacterium | reverse complement strand
CAGAACCTGGAGTTAGCATAGTAAATATTACACCAAAGCTACTGACAAAAACAACTAAAAAACACTTACAGATCCAATTACAAAAACAATTACCACACCTATTAGTATAACATATAGGTTTATCTTGGAGGACTAAAATGGAAATATCCGAAATTTTTGAGAGAAAGAGAGAGATTGTTATAATAATCGTCTCCCTCCTGTTAGGGGTCTTTTTAGGATTTGCCATAGCCAGAGGTGTAGAGACTGGTTTCAAACCCGTCTCTACACCAGTCCTGGCAAAGATTGACCCCCTTCTAATATCTGAGTTTAATCTAACCCAACAGAGAGAATATGCTAGTTTGAGACCGTTTCAATCTCTTCCAAGCAATTACTTTGCACAACGAAGGGTAGACTTCACCCATTCCATCTCCCCATGGGGGAGGGATAAAGGGAGGGGTCAATCATCTGTCCAGGTAATCATTCATCTAAGAAATCCTGATGGGCTACAAAGACTTAAATCAATAGGACTTAGTCCTCATTCTATTACCGGAACAATAGTGACAACTGAGGTATCCATTTCTCAACTGGAGGAAATAGCCAGCTTTGAAGAGATAACCTGGATTGAGGCGTCAAAGCCCCTCTATGCGCAAAATGATTCAGCGATAAGAGATGTAAGGGGTGATGAAATGCAAGGGCTGGGATTTAAGGGTAAAGGAGTTCTCTTTGGCTTCATTGATACCGGGATAGACTTGAATAGCCCGGATTTCAAGGATGCAGACGAAAAAACGAGAGTTCTTTATCTCTGGGACCAAACGGACAACACGGGTTTATCACCAGCTGGCTATACTTATGGGCGAGAATGGACCAAGGAAACTATTGACATAACTCCACCATTTGACCTTCCGAAAGATTTTGTAGGTCACGGAACGCATTCTACTGGTTGTGCCGTGAGTGATGATGCAATCTATGGTGGAATGGCGTCCGAAGCCGAGATTATCGGGGTGAAATTTGATTTTACCGGAACGGCTCACTTCTTAGAGGCCTTGCAGTATCTTGTGGATAAAGCAGAAGCGATTGGAAAACCATTTGCCCTTTCAGTTGGCTGGATGAATCATTATGGTCCGCATGATGGGACCGAAACAATTGAACTTATGATTGATAGTCTTTTCAATCCTTTAAATGACCCAACTCCGCAAACTGGCAGAGGTATAGCGGTGGCGGCGGGTAATTTTGGAGGAAGCCAGATTCACGCCGGAGGGACAGTTTCAGTCGGGGATAGTTCTTCTTCTGCCTGGGATTCTTTAAGTGTGCTAGCTTTTACTGTGGACGCAGACGGTCGGCAAAGGATAGACTGTCAAGCATTTTATGAAGTGAATAGCTCAGAATTGGTGAGAGTGATTATTCCCGGAGAAAATTTAGGAAGTTATTTTGTTAGTAGTTGGTTGCCTTCTGGTCAAGATTTGCAGCTAGGGCCCGGTCTTCCTGGACCAGTTGATAGAGTTTATCTATTTCATCGCAAACCATATCGTCCGGGAAGTTCATTAGCCTCAGTAGAACTCACTGCTTATGCAGATAATGTCTTTGAAGAGGGTGGAGACCAGTGGTTTGGGCTTCAATTCTTTGGTGATGTGGGAACTAAGATAGACGCTTGGATTCCCACTGGTCAGGGTTATTTCTTAAAGAATAATGGTTTATGGAATAGACTCCTTTCCGCTGATGACGCTTATGAAATAGGTCCACCAGGAGGGGCAAAACGAGCGATAACAGTCGGAGCTTATACTACGAAGAATTCTTGGCAGGATATCAATGAAATGTGGCAGACAATCAGTGGTGAGATAGGTGATTTTGCCTGGTGGTCAAGTCGGGGACCCTTACGAGATGGAAACAAAAAACCAGACCTGTGTGCTCCGGGTAGAGTGATTGTTTCTACCCGTTCAGCTGATTATTTCCCTCAATCTTCTTATTTGGTGAATAGTGGGCATGATGTTCAATGGGGCACCAGTTTCTCGGCCACCTATGTCGCCGGGGCAATGATTCAACTTCTAAATTATGCCCCTAACTATAGTTCAGAAGCGTTAGCTAACCTCTTGACTGGCGCTGCCAGAAAGAGCAATGGAGAATCGGGTTGGATTGATGGTCTCTGGGGATATGGGAAACTTGATGTTCTGGCGAGTTATCGTTTGAAGGGTCCTACTGCGGTGGAATTTTCGTGGTTTGAAGCAATGCCGCAAGGAAATAACATCTTGCTTATCTGGGAAACTGCCAGTGAAGTTGACAATTATCAGTGGCAGATTGAAAGGAACACAGATTTCACAGATGAGAAACCAGATGAGCACAGATGGACAGTAATCGCTACTATTCCCGGGCAGGGAACGAAACCTACGCCGACTCAATATAGTTTTGTGGACAGAGATGTGACTTTTGGGGTTACTTACGCTTATCGCTTAGTGGATATAGATATTGCTGGGCTGGTGACCTACTATCCCTTAGAGCCGATAATTGTTACTGCTGGTGGCTCCTTAGCACATTGGGGGCGATGCAAACTCTATCAGAATGCTCCAAATCCGTTTTCTTCACAAACCGCTATTCGCTATTCGCTGTCCGCTATCAGCCATGAGCTATCAGCCATTAGCCACACTACTCTAAAAATCTACAATCTCGCTGGGCAATTGGTGAAGACCTTGATTAATGAACCTAAGAGCCCCGGAGTCTACAAGATAAGCTGGGATGGAAGAGATGACACAGGCAAACAGGTAGCCAATGGAATCTATTTCTATCGGTTAGAGGCAGGAGGTTTTTCGGCGACAAGGAAAATGATTCTATTGCGGTAGCTGTGATAGAATTCAAAATGACGGTTTGAGTGTACATAAAAGGTGAGTAAAAAATGGTTCATTGGAGCAAATTACCAAAAGAGTTGTTTCTCACTTTTTTGTTTTTGCTGAGTTTTTGTGTTGTAGCCAGTGGTGCAGAGTGGTCACCGCCGATGGTAGTAAATTCTGATACAACGCAAGATTATGCTCCTCTCATTACTCCTTGTTCCACTGGCGTATGGGTAGCATGGGCGAGATATACAAGTAATGGATATTGTTTGTATGCAAGTCAGTATCAAGGCGATGGGTGGGGAGAGCCAGTCCGAATCAGTCAGGACTCTTCTCCGGGGATATGGACTTATGGAGTTACCGAGGACCATCAAAAGAAAGCTTGGGGAGGATGGTATTTTGGTTCAATCCCACTAAAAAAATCTTTTGACGATTGGGGAATATATATCAGTACTTGTGACAGTTCCTCTTGGTCCACTCCAAGCTTTGTATATCCTGCTGGCCCCGGAGGGTGTGAATTCCCTGAAGACATGGTGATGACTACCGATAAAATAGATAAGATTTGGATGGTATGGGAAGCTCATGTTCATGTTGGAGGTGAGCAATTTGAGAGCATTTATTATTCCTATTATGATGGAATAAGTTGGTCTCCCATTACCCTTGTGGCAGGAGGCTCCGGTTTCTTTGAGGAAAATTATATGAGTCCGGCGGTAACGGCAGATAGCCTTGGGAATATATGGATAGGCTATGTGGGCCAGGAGGTAGTGACTGCCTCGTGGAAGTCTATCTACAAGCTCATAGTAAATGGTTCTGTAATAGATGCTACTGATACAACGTTTTCTTTAGGTTCTCCGAGTATGACTTCTGACAAATTTAACCGAGTATGGGTCTCTTGGGTGAGAAAAGATAGCATCTGGGCAAGATACCATAATGCCAGTGGTTGGCAAATAGCGTCGCCAGTGACAAAAGGGAGTTCACCTTCAATGACCAGTGACCCGAGTGGAAGAACTTGGTTGAGTTGGGCATCCGGAGGAAATATCTACACTAGTTACTATGAAGCCGGGTCTTGGTCAACGCCGATACTTGTGAGTGCTAGCGTAGGTGGTTCATATCCTTCAATGACTACTGATAATTTTGGCAACCCCTGGGTGGTGTGGGAGAAGAATGGAGATATTTATGCCAGTGTCTATCGCGCTGTTCAGACCGACCCATTAGGTCCTGATGATTTTGGTTATTTCGCCTATGACGACGGGGACTGCAATTACACAGAGGCTCCTACTTACAACTGGATTGCTCTTCCAAATTCAAACAGCATACCATATTCTACTTGGACACCTGCTGGAGGTGGGGTGGGAGATAATGACGACGAGGGTTACTTTGTAAAGCCACTTGGTTTTTCCTTCAAATATTACGGCATTTCTTATGATACTCTTTTCTGTTCTTCCAATGGGTATATTGCTTTTCGCAAATCTGATGTTGATACTTTTGCTTTCATCCCCACGCCAGTCTTGAACCTTTCACGACCCAACAATAGTATTTTTGGTTTCTGGACAGACCTTGACGGTGGTGGTAGTTCTGGGGGCCACGGACAAGCCTTCTTTCATACAAACAATCTTGACACCGGCATCGTAGAATTTAGGGGGTGGGGGCATTGGTTCCATCCAGTTGCAGATACAGAAACCTTTGAATTCATTTTGAGCAAGTATGGTGCGAGTTCGGGCAATGGAGAGATTACTATTCAATATAAGGTGGTAAGTTTGGCTGATTCCTGCACAGTTGGATTAGAAAACACTAATGCGACAGCAGGTCTGCAATATCTTTATAACAACTTGTATGATATAACATCCGCACCGTTACAAAATGGCAGAGCAATAAAGTTCACTACCGATTTTCCTATGTTAGGTGTGGAGCAACAAGCAACAGATGTCAGATTACGAAGGCCAGATGTGAAATTATTTCAGAATTATCCGAATCCATTTGGTCAGATGACGGAAATCAGATATCAGATACCGGAAGATGGCAGAGTAACTTTGAGGCTCTACAATGTAACAGGGCAGTTGGTCAGGACGCTGGTTGATGAAAGATGTAGCGGTGGGTTTTATACCCGCCGATGGGATGGCACAGATGAGAGCGGGAAGCGGGTAGCATCGGGTGTGTACTTTTATCGGCTACAAGCCGGGAATTTCACTAATACGAAGAAGATGATTTTGATTCGGTAAACCTCTCCCTTTATCCCTCTCCCACTGGGAGACAGACTACGTCATAATTACATTTATCTAGTCACAGCACAACAACATATTGTGCACGACTTTGTTAAAATTTTGTCTAAAATTGGCACGATTTATCCTGAACGGAGTGAAGGAAAATCAACACTGACAAGCGTTTAAGCCTTCTTGGCTTGTTCTTCTCTTGCTTGTCCAAGAGAAGAACCAAGAGAAAGACAGCCCAAGCCCCGATAAATCGGGGCTTCAGGGCCTCCTCAAAAGCACAAGAAAAGTGCCTCATAGGCTTATATTATTGTGCCAGAAGGCTTCCAGGCAGATTTTGAGCCAAAATTTAACAAAGCACTGATTAAGACGTTGGGAGGCAGGCAACCGCTATAAAAAGGAAGTGAAATTATGAAGAAAAAGACATCAATCAATCTTCTTTCTCTGCTCTTTATACTTTTCTTCAATTTTCCTGAGGGCAGTACAAATCCCTTATTAGAGGCGGAGATCACAGAATTTTCCACTTCTCCTGATTCATTTATTAAAGTGGAAATTAACCCGGTGGCAAGTGATACAGGATATTTTTCGCTTGATGGATCCATATTAGAGACAGAAGAAGGGATAGCCTATATTGATTCTGGCTTAGGCCATCATCCTTATGTGGTAATTACAAATGATAGTCTCCTGAGTGGGAAGATATCTTTCAATCCTGAAGGAGATATACTAAAACTATATTCATATGGAAGGGTATGCATACTAAAGTTTGGCACGAAAGGCCCTGCCCCATCGCCTCTTATCTTTGAAAGTTGTGCTAATGCCTTTGTCGGCTCCACCGACTACTTTTGGACATTGGATGCCTCTCCCACTTTTGGTTCTGCTAATGATACCCACGCAGAAGGTCCTCCATGGGGATCTGGAGGATTGGGCAATACTCAAATAGTCATCAATGAAATCAATGTGCATTCTTCCACTCCTGGTGGAAACTTTTTTGAACTCTACAACAAAACCGATTCTTCCATAGATATTAGTGGCTGGCAGATAGTAGTTGATTCCAGATATACTATTCCTTCGGGGGCAATAATTCCTGGCAAAGGCTTTTATGTCTTGTGGCAAATCGATTTTCCACCCGGATTTGACCCTACTGTCACTGCTGATAATGTGTATCTCTTTTCTGCCGACAGCATTCGCAGAGACCAAGCAGGATGGAGTCATGACCACGGAATAGATACTTCATTCATTCGCTATCCTGACGGCGATGCCACCTGCTTTACAGGCTATAACGATACTACTTCAATTGATTTTGAAGACGGCATACCGACACCAGGAGCACCCAATGTGCGGGTAACAGAAGTGGAAGAGCAACAGAATGCGGAATGCGGAGTGCAGAGTGCGGAATGTAGATTAGTGCAGAACTACCCGAATCCGTTTATTTCTGAAACTGTGATTGAATATAGTCTTTCCGAGCCTTCTGTGGTTTCTCTTCAAATTTATGATATTCAAGGAAAGTTGGTCCGTGTTCTAACCAAGGCAAAGAAAGAGGCGGGCTATCATAGCATCCACTGGGATAGAAAGGATGAATCAGGGGAAAGGGTGTCAAGCGGAATCTATTTATGTAAATTGTCTGCCACACTCCACGGCGGATCCGCCTCTGGCGGACAGAGCGAAGATTTTAGTGCTATAAGAAAAATGATTGTATTGAAGTAAAAGGTGAAATGTTGAATATCTCGCTAACAGATAAAAGCAGGAAGGGCTTGCTCTCCACCTGCTTTTTTGTTTTGTTCCCGTTTCGGAATTTGAATAAAGCCACAGATTTACACAGAACAACACACAGAAAATTGATGGTTTTTAAAGAAAATTTTGTGAAAATCTGTGTTAATCTGTGGCTAAATATTTTGCTTCTTTCCCTCACGGACAAGACGCCGACTTTCTCTTTAGAGTTTCTCAGGGAGAGAATATATATAAAAGTCTCTGAGGGTGAATTATGTGTAGAGGGAAAATATTATTTCTTCAATTCAACTAATCAAAAGATAAAAGTTCCTATCTTCTATCCATTCGCCATTGACGAAAGCCATCTATTCCCCTATGAGATAAAAGTATATGAAAAAGGGTTTTGGGGGAATAAAACGGTTCCTATACAAAAAGAAGAAAGGGGAATTTCCTGGATACTGCAAATAGAAGAGAAAAAGACCAAGCAGATACATGTTTGTTATTCTCAGAAGATAAGAAAGAAAGAAGCGAGATATATTCTCATAACTACAAAGACTTGGGGAAAGCCCCTAAAAGAAGCACAATTTATTATAGAAATTCCAACGAAATTTAAAGAGATTTCTATCTCTTATCTTCCCGACCGAGTGGTGAGGAAGAAAAGGATCTCTTTCTATTATATTAGGAGAGATAACTTTATGCCTGACAGAGATTTAATTATAAGATGGGAATAAAAAGCCCCGCCTCAGAGGCGGGGCTTTTTTTCTTGATAGCATAGGAAAGTATAAACCACTGAGGACACTGAAATCACTGAAGAGTTTTTTAATCCAAAGATAAAGAAGATCTTATTTTTCTGTGTATTCAGTGTATTCAGTGGTGGACTTGAATGATTTTCCTTGACAAATTTCTGAAGGATAATGTATCATTATATCAAATGTAAGGTCTCAAAGCAGAATGTAAAATACAAAATAAAAAATAATGAAGAGGAAATTATGCGAAATCAGTTTATTGTAAAGAATTACAATTTCAATAAGAAATGCAACCACGGAAGAGTTAAGTGGGCTGGTTATAGCTTGATTTTTGTTTTGTCATTTTGTGGGTGCCTTCATCTGGGAAAGAAGCCGATTGGCGAAATTGACCAAGAAGAAAAAAGAATAGAAATGAAAGTGGGAAAAATCACTTTTGAAGGCAATAAGGTCTTTTCAGAGAAGACCCTTAAGAAGCGAATGATTACAAAAGCAGGGGGACGTTTTGATGATTTTGTTCTTGAACAAGATATCAAAAAAATCATCGCTTTCTATAGAAGAAATGGCTATCTGGATGCCGAATTCATAGGTAAAGAAGGCAAAATCAATTTAGCCGAGAAGAAGATTGATTACCACCTAAAAATAGAAGAAGGAGAACAAATAAAAATTCACTCTATTTCCTTTGCTGGCAATGAAGTCATTTCTGATGAGGAAATCTGGTCTCTGATGAAAGTTAAACCAGCTGAACCAATCAATCTGAGTCTAGTTTCCCTTTCCTCATATAGTATTCTTTCACTTTATGCGGAAAAAGGTTATTTATATGCGACTGTTTCTGATACAGTCATTCGTGAAGAAAAATCAAACGAGGCCGATATTCTCTATCAGATTACTGAAGGGAATCAAGTCCGTCTAGAGAAAATTATCATTACCGGAAATGAAAAGGTGAGAAGCAAAATTATTGAAAGAGAACTTACTCTAAAAGAAGGCGATGTTTTCAATACTAAAAAAGTATATGAATCACAACAAAAAATTTATGCCCTCGGGTTGTTCACCGATGTTAATTTACAGGGAGAATCGTCTGCCTTAGATGCGAAAAAGGATACCGTGGATTTGTTAGTTAAAGTAAAGGAAGACAAATTGAGATGGATTGGCGGCGGTTTTGGCTATCAATCACCAGACAGAATTCAAATATCTTTGGAATGGGGGCATGATAATCTCTTTGGCAATCATCAACAACTTACTCTTAAAAGTTCAATAGCCTATAGCCTCCAAGAAATTGAGAAAAAACACGAATACGATAATGAATATTCCCTTTACTACCTTGAACCATATTTCTTGGGCAGTCGCCTGAAAGCGGGAGGACACCTCTACCACCGGCGGGAGAATAAAAAAGAAAATAATGGAGAATGGATAAAAATAAATCGCACGGGTGGCGATGGCAAACTCGGAAGAACCATTGGCAAAAATGTTCAAACTTTCGTCGGCTATAAATACGAATATATAGCGCAAGAAAATCAGGTTTCCAGTCTTTTCTTTTCTATTTCCTATGATAGTCGGCGTGACCCATTCAATCCCTTGTCAGGGGCAAAAAATTTTCTGACTTTAGAGACTGCTGGGAACAAATTGGGCGGCACAAACGATTTTCATAAAATGTTGATTGAAAGTGCCTGGTTCTTTACTCCCGGCAAGAAAGCCTTGACTTTTGCGGTGCATACTAAAGGAGGGGCAATCGTTACCTTTGGTCGCACTCAAACAGTGCCACTGCAAGAACAGTTTGAATTGGGCGGAGCCAACTCTCTCAGAGGCTATAGAGAAAATGAAATAAGAGCAGATATTAGTGCAAAAGATAATTATCTACTCAATTCTAATTTAGAATTGCGCTACCTTTTGCCATTTAAACTCCCAATGCCACCGTTAAGTTTTTCTCTAGCGGCTTTCGTAGACGGAGGAAATATCTGGGGTAGTCTTTCAGATGTTTCTTTTACTACCAGTCAATACGGGGGGGGAATGGGTTTGAGAGTGATTACCCCCATAGGTCCAATAAGAGTTGATAGTGGACTAAGACTACATAGAAAGATGTCAAAAAAAGACTTAAGAATTTACCTCAATCTCGGACACGCCTTCTAATTCAGTTGTTAGTTCTTGGTTGTGGGTTGTGAGTCTAAAAACCAAAGACAAAAAAGGGTTGCATCTACACAGATTAGCACAGATGTCGTCAGAAATATCTGTGCTAATCTTGTATCTTTTCATCTGTGCCCATCTGTGAAATCATACCTTTATTTAATTGACAGAACAACATAACTTATGAAACTAAAAAAAACCCTTAAAGTGATAGGGCTTGTAGCCCTTATTTTTATTTTACTCTTTATTATTCTTATTAATCTGCCGTTTGTTTGGACGAAGATTCGTAAGGTGGCTGTCCAGCAATTGTCACAAATGATTAATGGCGAATTTACCTTAGAAAAAATAGATGGAAATCTTTTTACTGGACTGGCCTTCCACAAAATTAAGATTACTCAAGAAGATAAAAACTTTGCTGAAATTTCCAAACTGACAATTTCTTTTAATCTGCTAAGACTTATTTGGGAAAGAAAATTGGTGATTCACAGAATTAGAATTGAAAGTCCAAAGATATTTATAGAAAAAGACAGCGTAGGAAATTGGAATTTTTCCAAAATCATCAAAAGCCAACCAAAGGAGACAAAGATTAAGCCAGAAAAAAAGGTTAGACTTCTTCCTTTTGAAGCCGAATATGTTACCTTGAATAACGGATGGCTACAAGTCAAACAACCTCAAAGGACTGACATTATAAAAAATTTAAAATTTGAAGTTTCCCTTAAAATTAGAAATGAAAAGATAGAAATTCGCTTAAAAGACTTTGGTGCTGAATATCCTCAGAAAAATTTTGTTCTCAAAAAAATTGTAGGTCATTTTGTCTTAGGTCAAGATGAGATTACTCTTCAGAACTTCGTCTGGCAGAGTCAAAATTCCCGCCTAGAAGCCAGCGCCCGCTTTTCTCCGACTGATTCCACCTTTGACTTTGCTTTACCCAAGTTTGACCTTTCCCTGTCGGAAATAGCTAATCTATTTCTAATGAATCCCGTTAGAAACTCCAAAGAACCTGGCTTTATGGGTGTTTCTAACGGGATGAATGGAAAGGAATGGTCTGGACAGCTTCAAGTTTCAGGACACCTCTATGGGAAATGGAATTCTCCCAGCGGTCAGATGAAATTTCAGCTGGCTAAATCTACGGTAGCAGGTTATGAAATTAAAAACACTAAAGGAGAAGTATGTTTGGAAAAAGGTCGGCTAAATCTTCCGCTCTTCTCTGGCGAAATGGCTGGCACCAAAATAGAGATAGAAACTTCTTCTTTTGTTGATTTAATAGAGAGGAATTTTTCCTTTCAAGTCAATTTCAGGGAGGCGGATTTAAAACGACTTATTCCTTCCCTCTCGGACAATTTCCAAAGTGAAATTTCAGGAAGTATCAAAATCAATGGGTGTAAGTTCGCTACTAAACAAATGCAAGCAGAAGCAGAACTTACCTTAAATCAAGGGCATATCGGTGAATTTAATTTTGAATCCTTAGAAGGGAATTTCTCTTTAGACCCTGAGCATTTAGAGGTTACTAGTCTGAAATTGCAAAGTGGTGAATCATACCTCAAAGCGGAGGGAGATATCTACCGGGAAGCCATCAATATTAATCTGGAGACAAATGAGATTGACATTGCTCGCCTCGGACCTTTGATAGGCATAAGAGGGCTGACCGGCCACCTTCGCTTAACTGGTCTAATAGGTGGTGAACCGAAAAACCCAAGTATAGTGGGAACATTCAGACTAAAGGATGGTAGCCTCGCTAATGTTACCTTTAAATTTTTTGATGGAAATCTCTCTATGAAACAAATTAGAACCAAACCACAGGGAGAAGGAAGATTCACTGGTTTTGACTTAACTCTCTTGGGACAGCCATTTGAATTTGTTGATTTTAGAGTGGAATTGACTGAAGAAAAAGGAGGTATTTTTTCTTTGAGCATTAAGAAAGACGAGGAGAATCAAGGAATAATTACCGGAGAGATAGCGATTGACAAAACAGGAGTAAATGCCCATCTGGAGAAATTCTATGCCACAGTAAAGGGAGAAGAAATATTGAATAGCCGGCCATTAGACCTTGCTTGGAAAAACGGAAATTTGATCGTTGAAGGGATACGACTGCTCATCGCCAGAGGAGAAGTTAGACTTGAAGGACAGACAGATTTTAATAAAACACTTTCTGGGAATCTCCATTTAAAAGGAATTGACTTGCGTTCTGTTTTCTCGCTCCTTTCATTAAACTATCAAACCCACGGTTTTGTTGATTTAAAAGGTTCTTTTGAGGGTTCATTTGATAATCCCCGGCTAAAGATTAATCTCAAAATCAGGTCTCCTTCTTTTGAAATGGTGGATGCTAATCAATTGAGAGGAGAAATTACCTACCAGGATAAGATATTAAAAGTCAATTATATTGAATTGATGCGGGCCGGAGAAAAATCAGAAATTACCGGAACCTTTCCTCTTGACTTGAGTTTTAAGCCAGTCGCTAACAGAATTCTCAAGGACTCCCCTCTGGAAGCAGAAATTATTTTGCGCAATACTGGCACCTGGCTTTTTTTCCCACTGGCTGACCTCTTGAGTGCTACTGAAGGAAGAATAGATGTTAACCTCAAAGCAAGTGGAACTTTTTCAGAACCTCATTTAGATGGAGAACTGGTTCTACATTCTGGAACTATGATTTTGAGACCATTTGGTGCTTTAATCCGTTCAATGGAAGGAGATATTCGTCTAACCGAAGACGGGGTATTCTTTGAGCAGTTTACTGGTCTAACTGAAGGTGGAAATTTCAAAATTAGGAAAGGGGAAATTAGATTTGTCCGTTTCCAACCGAAAGAGATGAAATTAGTCCTTCATATTGAGAATACGCCAGTGCACAATCTTGATTATATGGAAGGAAGAGTAACGGCTGATATTACGATTGGTGGGTTAATCAATAGGCCTAAGATTGAAGGTAAAATAGAAGTGCTCTCGGCTTTAGTAACTCTACCTTTTGGTGGCGAAGTTGAACCACCGCCTCCACCACCGCCAGGCGCTGTGCCTCTTGAGATTGATTTGTTCATTCGGGGGACAAAAAATATCTGGTTGAGAAATAAAGATGCAGATGTGGAATTGAAAATCAATGAACTAAGAGTCCGTCAGGAAAACAATGTCCTGGTCTTGTCAGGTAATTTAGAGACGATGCGGGGGACCTATCGCTATTTTGACCGCAATTTTGAAATCACCAGCGGGAAACTGGTTTTTACTAACATTCCAGAGATAAATCCAGAACTGGATTTTTACGCTCAAACTACTGTCTATAGAGAAGACAAAAGTTCGCCAGGGCAAAAAATCCCGGTTACTATCTTTCTTCATCTGAGTGGAACTGCATTGAAACCTCAACTCACTTTTAGTTCCTCGGAGAAGGGGCTCTCAGAAGAAAATATTTTGACCCTTCTTACACTTAATGTTCCCTGGGACCAGTTGGTTGAATTTGGCAAAAAAGACCTCACTGGGCAATTGAACAGAGGTATTGACTATTTGACAGATATGTTTGCCAGAACGATTAGAGAAAAGACTGGTCTATTGGATGAAATCAAGATAAAGACTTCTTTGCAAGGGGGGGGGCGAGAGAGTGCCCGAATTACAGTAGGTAAATATGTGACTAAAAATGTTTTTGTTAGTTATTCTCACGACCTTCTTCCTAACCCAGAAAATGTTGACGCCATCCGAGCGACTTATTTTTTGGGGCGCACCCAATCACTCTTTGGTGAACGAGACGAAGAAGGAAAATTCAATCTGGGAATAAGATTAAGATATCGCTTCTAACCGCCGACCACTGGCCGCTGACCGCCAAAAGACAAAAAACGGACAGTGGAAAGTGACAAAAAATGCTGATGAAAATATTCCTTTCCCTATTTTTTCTTTGGGGGCTGTTGATAACTCAACTGAATGGTGAAGAAGCGCCTTTGCTTGATAATTCATATCAAGGGATAGAACCCGGGGCAAGAATCACCGCTTTGGGAGGTGCCTTCTGTAATGCCACAAACGACCCCAGCATTATATTTTGGAATCCGGCCGGTTTAGTTTATTTAAATGGAGTCTGTCTTAATGTAATGATTTCCCAGCAAAAGAGTCGCCTTTTAAATGGAAATAGAGTTTCCCTTTTATGTCTTGCTTCTGACAAAGGCGGAGTCTATTGGCGACCATTGGCTCTTTGCCAATTTGATACTGTTATTAGAATTTCGGATAGTCTCATAATTAATAAAAAGACTCATTATCAAATAAATGAATATGGAATCAGTTTTAGTAGAAGAGATGTTTCCTATCAGTCTTTTTCCTGGGGTGTCAATTTAAAATACATAAATGCCAGGCTTTCGGCAGTTGACCAGGAGAGGAAGAACAATCTTTGGCAAGAGGCAAGAATAGTTATGGATGATGGTAATGGCTTTGGAGTGGATATCGGAGTGTTTTGGCAAAAGAAATTTTTTGATTTTGCTCTGAGTTGTCAAAATCTCTTTGGACGGATTTATTGGAACAATTATAAAACAAACCATCTTGTCCCAAAACTCCGTGTTGGATGGGGAGTAGGAACTGACAAATCCATTAGTCTGGCAATTGCTCTGGAGAAGGATTTGAAAAAAAATACTCCTTCTCTCACTCGGTTGGGGTTAGAATGGAGTCCCGCAGTTTCTTTATCAAAAGGTTTACATCTGAGAGCAGGAATTTATGGCCACAGTCTTTCTAGCGAAAAACTTAAATTCAGTGGAGGATTAGGTTATACTTTTCGGTCCACCCAGTTTGATTTTTCCTGGACAGAGATTACTAAAGAAAAATGGAAAGGAGAAAAGAAGGATTTTCCTTTTCGCACTTCAATGACTTTTTATTTTCGTTAGAACTTAAATGGATAACTTACCCAGTATTCAGCAGGCTTCCCTCCGCGGGTTCCCGGTTTAAACTTGAATTTCTTGGCGGCGGCGATGGCTGCTTCATCACATCCGCCTCCAATCCCCTTTAGCACCTTAACCTCCTTGACCGTTCCATCAGCTCCCACTAACATCTGGACAAATACTTTACCTTTTATGCCTGCTTGACGGGCAAATTCAGGATATACAGGAACCGCCGTTTCAATTACCTCTGGTTCAGTAGGTGGAACAACCTCTTCTGTTGGGGGGGGTGGAACTTCTGGTGTGGGAGTAGGTGGGGGGGGGGCAGTGGCCTCTCCTGGTTTAGTTTCACCTTCTCTGGGGGGAGTTGTTGAGGGACGAGTGCCTGGTGCTGTTATTTCTGTTACTGGTGCTGGAGGGGCGGCTGGAACTACTGGAGGTCTGGCTTCAGCCGCAATCAAATCTTGAGGGTTGATTGGTCTGAGACGAGTTGGTGCTGGTCGTGCCTCTTCAACTGGAGCAGGTGTAGGTGCCGTGGCTACTAAGGTAGGTGGTGGTTGAGTCTTCAGTTTTACTTCAGCTAGTAGATTTCGTTCTACAGTCGGCACCCACCATTCATTCAATGAAGCAAAGAGACCCCGGCTATCAACACAGGGTCCACTAATTCCTTTATAGACAACAGTCACATTTTGTGATATAAAAAGAAAAGCACAGGGCGCATCCTCAGCAATAATCTCCTGAAATCTATCCCAGAGTCGTTTTGCCTTTCGGCGAGAAAGTGTAGCCAAACCTGTCTCAATGAGTGTGTCAACTTGAGGATTAGTATACCCTATTAGATTAAAACGACCCTTCTCTGGATTTGAGTGCCAGGTGGCTGTTGGGTCCATCTTGAATCCAGTAGTCCAACTCAGAAGCATTCCATCAAAATTCTTTACTCGCAAACGCTGGACAAAACCAGAGCCATCCACTAAAGCGAGATTGACTTTCACTCCAACTTTAGCTAGTTGACTCTGAATCAATTGAGCCACTGCCTGATGTAAAGGATAATCCTGGTTAACCATCAAGACAAACTCTAGTCTATTTTTCCCTTGCATCAGGAAACCATCTTTATCAAGTGAGTTCCAACCATCTTTAGTTAAGATGGCTTTTGCTTGGGTCAAATCGTAGGGGATTTGATTCATTGCTTGATTGTAAGCCCAGGAATTCGGTGAGACAGGACTATTAGAAAAGACACCTAATCCCTTGAGCACTTCACTCAAAATTTGTTGACGGTCAATGGCTAAACTTAAGGCTTTTCTAATTTCTTTTTTAGCAAGAATAGGATTCTGCAAATTCCAGCCGATATAGGTAAATGAATTACTGGGAAGTTGTAAAACAGCGAGTTCTTTCTTATTCTTAAAGGTTTCCACACTTACAGGAGAGATACCTTCAGCTACATCAATTTCGCCTTTCTGCATTGCTGTCAGAAGAGCATTTTCATCGGGGAAGAAACGGAAGACAATCCTATCAAGATAAGGTCTTCCCCTAAAGAAGTTTTCATTAGCCATTAATTCCAATCGTTCACCTTTAGCCCATTTATCAACTTTATATGGGCCATCGCTAATAGGTTTTTCGTCAAAATTAGCGATGTGTCTTGGTAAAACAGGGATGCCAGTGTCTAAAAGCTCATCAGCATAGATTTGTTTGAAAACAAATTTAATGGTGTAGTCATCAATGACTTCTAACCGTTCAATAAATTGAAGATTTCCCAGATGAGGATATTTTGTCTTTGGGTCAAGCATCTTCTCATAGGTGAATTTAACATCAGCGGAGGTTACTGGCTTCCCGTCGCTCCATTTTACATCACGACGTAAATGATAAGTGAGTTGTCTAAAGTCTTCGGAAAATCGCCAGCCCTCAGCCAATTCCGGAGTAATGTTGAGATTTTTATCAAATCGATGAAGACGTAGAAGAATTTGGTCTGGGATGGCCCACGAGGCAGTGTAAGAAAGTAATAATGGATTGAGTGAACTGGGTTCTTCCAGAGTGCCAATAATTATTGTTCCTCCTTTTTCGCCTTTCGGCACTTTGCCTTCACGGGCACAAGAGAAGGCAACCAGAGCTGAAAGGGACAACACTTTTAGAAATAGTGTAGGTTTCTTCATGTCTTTGCTCCTTTTTGGGGTTCCTCTATAATATATCAGATTTTTCTAATTTTGTCAATAGAAATTCTTCAACTATAATTTAGACTCTTCGTTTTTAGCGGTTTTTGTTTTTCGTCAGCGTATTGCCCGACAATAGGAATCTTTCTTCCACAATATGCGCACTTTCCATTTTTGTTCTGGTATTTCAGAATTTGATAATTAAATCGTTCAATCAGTAAATTTTTACATTTGGGACAATAAGTATTCTCTGCTGGATGTCCGGGAACATTCCCTAAATAAATAAACTCTAAGCCAGCTTTTATTCCAATTTCCCTGGCTTTTTCTAAGATTTCTACCGGTGTTGAGGGTATGTAGGAAAGTTTCAAATGCGGGACAAAACGAGTCACATGCCAAGGGGTCTCCTTTCCTAAGTTTTCAAAAATCCATCCGGCAATTCCTTTCAATTGGTTTTCATCGTCATTATAACCAGGGATCACATTAGTAATTACCTCCATATGCATTTTCCATTTGTGTTTTGCCCTTTCGGCGGTTTTTAAGATGACTCTAAAATTCGGAATATTGGCAATCTTTTCATAAAATTCATCACTAAAACCTTTTACATCAAGACGAAAGGCATCAAGATGAGGTCCAATTAAATCCAAGGCTTCCTCAGTGATATAGCCATTGGTGACATAATTTGTATAAAAATTTTGAGTTTTTGCCAGAATCATTGTATCCAGAGTGTATTCCAGCCAGATTGTCGGCTCATTATATGTCCAGGAAAGTCCCTGGCAATTGTGTTTCCGAGCCAATTCCACGGCTTTAGAAGGCGAAATATATTCGGGGTTGGTAGTTGATAGTTGATAGTTTATAGTTGATGATTTGGATTTTGGATTTGGGATTTGCTTAACATGAGCAATTTCCCAATTTTGACAACCGAGACAGCGAAAATTACAGCCGAGACTTCCAAAAGATAGTGCTTTACTGCCGGGGTAGAAATGAAAGAGTGGTTTTATTTCAATGGGGGCAATATGCCAGGTAGAGACTTCACCATAGATGAGTGTGTAAAGTTTTCCCTCAATGTTTTGCCGGGTATAACAATAACCAAATTTATTCGGTGAAATGATGCATCTTCTTTGACAAACATGACAGCGAACCTTAGCGTCCTTTAATCGTTCATAAAGAATGGCTTCTTTTATCATAAATTCAGTAGTGAATAGCGAGTAGCAAGTAGAGAGTATTCGGTTAATTGGGTTTGTTGAGTTCGTCCCGATGAAATCGGGATAAACTCAACAAACTGTATAAACCCAGTAAACTTATCCATTTCTCGTTACTCTCTACTCCCTATTTGTCGAGCGTAAGCGAGGCATATCTTGAATTTCGGCACCACTCACTCAACTTACAGACATCGCATCTCTTTTTTCTACAATAGTCCTTGCCTAATCTAACCAGGGAAGTTTCAAAATCAATGAAAGTTTTACCAGGGATTTTGGTTTTTTTCCAGACCTCTTCTTCTAAGTCTTCCAAAATTTTGGACGGCTCTCTTTGGTGAGTTAATCCGAGATTTCTAGCGGCAGTGATTGCTAATTCTTGGGGAAGTGGTTTAGCCTTTTCCCAGATGCCTCTTAACTCGCGCAAGAAAATATTAACTGTTACTTCGCCAATGCCCTTGCCGAGTTTTCTTAATTTTATCTCTAAGTCGCTTGAATTTTTAGCAAAAGAATGAAGCAAATTTAAGTTACCATTGTATTGTCCAATCAGGGCTTTCATAATTTCCAGAAGTTTTGTTGCCGTTTTAAAATCATACCGGACATATCCGCCAGCATCTAAAATTTCCACTAAGCCGTCCCAACCGGTTTTTAGAATTTTTTGAGGGGTAAGGACTTTTCTTCTCTCAAATTCCTTATAAGTATTAACGACAATGGTTTCGGAAATGCGAGCTCCAAATAATATAGAGGCCAGAAACCATTTGAAAATTTCTTGAGATTTAGTCTTTTCTAAAGAAATGCCCAGTTCCTTGGAGAAACAATTTCCTAAATGTTTGAGGAGTAACCTAACGCTGGATTTCTGTTGGCTCATAGCTCATGGTTCATGGTTCATAGTTCATAGTGTTCAGCGGCTTTTTTTAATCTGGTAATTGTTGTTTCGTAAGGGTCGCATATTTCTTCTTCTAAATAGTCATCATAGCCTAATTGTTTCAGTTTCTGCAAAAGAACTTTGCGTTCTTCCTGAGGCATAAGCCTTGGGTCGCTCATCACGGCTAAATGGAAGTCAATATTATTTTTCATCAGATTTTTTATTGCTTGAAATGGAAGTTCAAAAAATTCTCCTTTAGCACCGGTTCTCTTTTGGAAACTTTCAGGGGTGCCTGCTTTGAGCGAAAGGCGCAGATGAAAATGAGAATATTGGCCCAATGCTTCAGCATATCCTAAATTTGCTCCTAACAAAATTCCATTGGTCTCCAAGACAAAGAGATAATCTGTTTCTTCAATTAATTTGAGAAGTTTCAAGAGATGGTTCTTGCAAAGCGTAGGTTCGCCACCGGAAATACGGAGTTTGGAGAGTTTGTTAGTTTGGGCGTTTTCGGTTAGTCTTTTAAAAACTTCTTCTGGAGAATAAAATTCACCGTAATCTTCAGGAAATTCACGAGAGAAGTCTACCCAGCAAAAGATACAGCGCAAACAACAGCCTACGGTATAGCCAGTAGAAATTCCTCCATAGACGCCGGTGCAGTAGAAGTTTGTATATTTCCGTTGAGAATCTTTGCTGACAATCTTTTCGGTAGTAGAGACTAATTCTAAAGGGTCGTAAGGGAGCAAAGTAGGTGTGAGAAAGCGTGGATATTCATTCATTTCAAACTACGCATTAAGCGCGATTAGATACTGAAGAGAAACTTGTAGAAATTGATAGAAATTTATGGAAACTCATTGGAATTCATTTTTTCAATCAATTTCTATTAGTTTTTCACCTGAGGTGGATCCGCCTCCGGGGGACAATCTATTTCTATAAATTTCTTCTTATATTTCTACGAATTTCCATCAATTTCTTCTCTGTTAGAATTACCGCAAATTTGCTGTATCCATAGTGGACAGGAGCATTTCAATAATTTGGGGGGTATCTACGCCGTCAGCTTCGGCATTGAAGTTGGTCACTAACCGGTGGCGCAATACCGGTAGAGCCATCATTTTTACATCTTCAACTGAGGGTGCATATCTTCCGTCTAAGACTGATTTGGTTTTAGCTCCTAAAATGAGATATTGCGAGGCTCTCGGTCCAGCACCCCAACTTATCCAGTCATTAATGAATTTCGGTGATGAGTCATTTTTGGGGCGGGTTGAATTAACAAGTTTGACAGCATATCCAACCAAATGGTCAGAGACAGGAATGCGCCGGACTAGTCTTTGTAGATGTAAGATTTCATTAGCACTCAAGACCTGTTTTAGTTCTGGTTCATAAGCCGAAGTAGTTGTTTTGACAATCTCGGCTTCTTCAGTTTGACTGGGATAGTCAATGTAAATATTAAACATAAAACGGTCAAGTTGTGCTTCAGGTAAAGGGTAGGTTCCTTCTTGTTCAATTGGATTCTGGGTGGCCAGCACAAAGAAAGGTTGGTCAAGTTTGTAAGTTACACCGCCAGCAGTTACTTTTTTCTCTTGCATCGCTTGCAAAAGAGCCGCTTGGGTTTTTGGGGGCGTGCGATTGATTTCATCAGCCAACACAATATTGGCAAAGATTGGACCTTTTAAGAATTTGAACCCTCTTTGCCGACTATTAATATTCTCTTCAATGATATCCGTACCAGTGATATCTGAAGGCATCAGGTCTGGGGTAAATTGAATGCGATTAAAACTCAGATTCAAAACCTGGGAAAGGGTATTGATGAGAAGTGTTTTGGCTAAACCAGGGACACCAACAATTAACGCATGCCCATTAGCCAAAATGGCGATGAGCAATTCTTCAATAACCTTTTTCTGCCCAATAATAACTTTGGAAATTTCCTGTTCAATCTTTTGTTTGGCTTCTTTTAAGGCTTCAACCGTTTCAAGGTCTTTCTTTATTTCTTCTTTCACTGTGCCCTCCTTAAAAAATGCCTTATGCTCTCCGCTGGACGCCTCACGCTCTATGCTTCACGCCTTTGGTCTTTTTGCCTCTAGCGCTATGTCGCATTAATTTTTGACAGGATGAGGCCTTTATTTTTAGGAAATAAGTTGTTTTTTAATAGCCCCGACCTTTAGGTCGGGGTTGAAAGAGACCCACTCCCCCCTGTTTCCCCCTCTCCCCGACAAAGTCGGGGAGAGGGGGACAGAAGGGGGTGAGGGTTTTAGTTTTCCCCGACATAAATGTCGGGGCTACTCATATTTCGACCTTAGGTCTTTTTTTCTTGACACCCTGATTGTCAAATATTTATGCGACAGACCACTAGTGGTCTGTAACATAAATTAACGCTATTAAGTTGGCCCGAAGATACAGACCACTGCGGGGGGTCTTAGGGGGTGAAGCCTCACCCCCTAAGGGGTTACAATTCCGAAAGTTGCCAGTGGCAAGTTTCGGAATGTCATAAGGGCGATAGCCCCTGTGAAAGTGCTGTGTGACTCCCGAAAAAAGTTACGGAATTTATGTCACACAGCACTAGTATCCTCAGATGAAGGCAAAAATCAAATATCAAAATGCAAAATGACATACTAAAATCCAAAATGTTTAAAAAGACTTTTTAATTTTTGATATTTGCATTTTTATATGTCTTACTCGAGGGGATGGATTTGAACCACCATTGACGGCTCCAAAGGCCGCTGTCCTACCATTAGACGACCCTCGACAAAATATATCTCGCTTTGCTCGCCCCGTAGCAATTTGCAACGGGGCTCGGCAGTAGCGAGTAGCAAGGAGAGAGTAGATTGCAAGATATGCAACTTCGTTACAATTGCTGTTTTTTGGACAAGTTGGTCAAACCTTGGGTTCGGAAGAACTCTTTTGGGAATTTATTTCTTTCTCATAGGTTGCCAGAACGGCTTTCTGCAATCTATCTCGCATCTCACTGTTAATCGGATGAGCCACATCCTGAAATGTCCCATCGTTTAGTTTCCGGTTGGGCATAGCGACAAAAAGACCATTAGTGCCTTGAATTACCTTGATTCCTCTGACAACAAAACAGCTATCAAAGGTAACATTGGCGAAGGCTTTCAGTCTCTCGTCCTCAACCTTACAGAGTGAAACTCTAACTTCACTGATTTCCATAGGTGACTCCTTATTCTCCAAATCCCCATCTTCCAAACTGATAAATTTGGAATTTGGAAAATTGGAATTTAGAGATGGTTTTGATTTTTGATATTTGAATTTTTAAGTTCCCACCCTCTCTGACAATTTTGAGTGACCAAAACTTTATAACCTTTTCTCTTCATCTGAAAGGCTGCTCCTCTTGCTAGTTTCTCTTCTGGAAAAATTCCAAAAATAGTAGAACCACTGCCAGACATTAAAGCCCCAGAGGCTCCGGCTTTGAGTAAATCTTCTTTTATAGTTTGCAATTCAGGATACTTCTTAAAAACAGATTTCTCTAACCGATTATAAAGGTGATGGCCTAAATTTTTGCAATCTCTTCTTTCAATGCTTTCTTGTATAATTTTAACTGATTTCGTTTTTTTTGTCAAATAGTTTTTTACCCCGTTAGAAATTGGTTGTTCTGCAGTGCTTAAATTCCTATTTCTAACGGCGTTTAATTGCTGATAAGCCCAAGTAGTAGAAACAGAAAATCCAGGCAACACCAGAAGAAAAATAGTTTCCGGGAGAGGCGCCAGAGAAGCGATTTTGTCTCCTCTTCCTTTTCCTAAAGCGGTGCCTCCTTTTAAGAAGAAAGGGACATCACAACCCAATTTTTGCGCCAGGCTCCATAATTCTATTTCAGATAAATCTAATTCATAAAGTGAAGTCAGACCTATTAAAGTAGCAGCCGCATCAGTTGAGCCACCCCCCAATCCTCCTCCCACCGGGATTTTCTTTTTTATTTCAATTTTCACTCCCCCCGGTAAATTAAATTTTTCAAAGACTAATTGAGCGGCTTGATAAACCAGATTTTTTCTGCCTAAAGGTAAATCAGGATGATTACAAAAAACGACAATTTTTTTTCTCTCTCTGATTGACACAAAATGTAAAGTATCACTTAAATTAATTGATTGAAAAATTGTTTCTACTTCATGATAACCATCGTCTCTTTTCTTTAAAACTTCCAAATAAAGATTAATCTTAGCAAAAGCCAGGATTTCAATTTCTGACATTTTTTGAATAATAACATACTTTGCCCAAAAATTGCAAGAAAAAAATATTGACTTATCAAAAGCATTTGTGTTAAACTTAAAAATGATAACGGTGATTTTAACTGCCGATTACAGCGAGATGAAGATATCGCCTTTCGCTTTCCGCTAGCCGCATATTCTTTAGCGGTAAGCGGTTGGTGGCTAGCGGTGAGTGGGTCTTTATCGCCGTAATCGTATCAAAAAAAGGAGGTAAAACTATGACCAAGCATTCCCGCCACACTGACGGCGGACAAGCCCGCTACACTGACGGCGGACAAGTCCGCCAAACTGAGGGCGGACAGGATTTGATTAGACTAGGAGTGGTAGTAATGATGCTGGGCATTCTAAGTCTCAGTTGCGTTCCCAGTTATGTGATGGTGCAGGTGATTGCCCCGGGCAAAATTGACCCGGGACCAATCAAGAGGGTAGCCATTTTAGATTTCAATGATTACCCTTCCCACTCTGGCTCAGGAAGAACGGCCAGTAGTATGCTATTAGCTAAGTTGGTGGAGCCTGGCTATTATCAACTTATAGAGAGAGCTCAGATTGACAAGGTTATGCAAGAACTGGCTTTGGGTCAGACTGGAGTGGTGGACGAATCCACTGCCAAACAGGTTGGGAAAATACTCGGCGTGGATGCAGTCATCTTTGGCAGTGTAACTTCTTGGGAGAGCGAGACGAGAAAAGGCACAGAGAAGGTAAAAAAGGAAGTGGGCACTGGACAATATCAAGAAGTGGAAGAAAGAGAATTTATCGTGGCAGGACCAAAGGTAAAACGGAAAAAAGAAATAATGAAGGAAGTGTTAGTGGATGAGGATTATCTCACAAAAAATGCGGTGGTGAGCACTGATTTACGGATGGTAAATATTGAAACTGGGCAAGTTGTTGCCGCCTTAAGCGAAACTGAACATTATAGCAAAAAGGCTTCTGGGGCGTCCGAAATTGGCAAGGTGCTGGCTGATGAACAAATTCTCAATAGTCTTTTGGGCAAAGTTATTCAAAAGTTTGTGGCCCAGATTTCTCCTCATTATGTAATGCGTTCCAGAAGACTGATGGTTGCCGATGATGAATTTACTAAACGGGGAAATAAGTTGGCCCAGAATGGACTCTGGGATGAAGCCAAACAAGCCTGGCAACAAGCGGTTTCCCTCAATCCCCAAAATGCAGCTGCTCATAACAATCTTGGTATTGCCTACGAAAAAATGGGCAAGATTGACCAGGCTGAACAAGAATATCAGACAGCTTTGAACCTAGCACCGGGCAATGCCGAATGTATGAAAAATCTGCGGGAGGTTCGTGAACTGCGTCAGAGTTCGGAAGGGAAGAAAGAGTGACCTTGACAAAACCTAAAGAAAAACTTCGCAAAATTTTTATCACTGGTCTTGTCGCTCTTCTTCCGCTCTTTCTTACTTTATATCTTACCTGGTTTCTTTTAAAATGGGGGGGGAGTATTTTGGGAAATCTGTTACATTTGATTCCCCCCCTTAGAGGTCTTCCTACTTTTCCCACCGTCCTTTTGGGATTTCTTCTTCTGTTGGGCATTATTTATCTAGTGGGACTCCTCACTTCTCATCTTCTGGGACGACAGCTCCTTTTGCTTGGTGAAAAACTTCTAGGCAAGGTTCCGTTGGTCAGGAGTATTTATTCTGCCTTCCGTCAAATCACGGAATCTTTTCTTTTAGATAAAGCCGCCTTCCGAGAGGTAGTCATCATTGAATATCCTCGCCCTGGTCTTTATGCCATTGGTTTTCTCACTAATGAAATCCACTGGACTCTAAAAGAAGAAAAAGAATCTCTCATTGCTGTCTTCCTTCCTTCCACACCACAACCCATTACCGGCTGGGTAGTTTTGGTGCCAGAGAAAGATTTAATTCGCACCAACTTTACAATAGAAGAAGGGTTAAAAATGATTATTTCTGGTGGGATTGTAGCTCCCTTACCTCAAAGGACCAGTCATGCCTAAATTGTTTAAAAAGCAAAAGAGAGCGATCATTTTTGAAAAAGCGCTGGGAGAATTCATTAAAGAAGAAGTTGAAAAAGGACTAGTCTCGTTTGAACAAGCGAAGATGGTGCAGAGAATTCTTAAGTTAGGAAATACTCCTTTATCTTCCATTATGGTCCCTCGTCTGGAAATTGTCTCCTTGGAAGCAGAAGCCACTGTTGAGGAGATTAGCCGCGCTTTTATAGAAAAAGGTTTCTCACGCCTGCCAATTTATGATGGAACACCTGAAAATATCGTGGGCATTCTCTTTGTCAAAGAAATCCTTCGGTTTTGGGAACAGAGACCTTGTAATTTACGGGCAATAGAATTTATCCGTTTACCTTTTTTTCTCCCAGAGACTTTGAAAGTTTCCGAGGCTCTAATAGAAATGCGACGACGGCGCATTTCTATCGCCATAATTGTTAATGAATATGGGGAATTAAGTGGACTGGTGACGATGGAAGATTTGATTGAAGAGATTGTCGGAGAACTGCGAGATGAGTTTGATAAAGAAGAAAAATTTTACAGAGTCTTAGAAGACGGCTCTTATCTATTGGAGGCAAAGATGGAGATTTCAAGATTGAATGAGATACTTTCACCAATGCTTGAAAGTGAAGGAACTCGAACTCTCAGTGGTTTGATTTTTAAACACCTTCAACGCATCCCTCAGAAAGGAGAAAAATTTACGCTGGGAGATTGGGTAATTACGATTGTGGAAGGAAACAAACAGAGGATAGAAAGAGTGATGATAAAGAAGAAATAAAATTGATGACCTCACATCAATTCTGCTTCTAATTGTTCACCTCCGCTTTTTATCTGCGGAAGTGGTTCGTCTTTCTCTTGCTCTTCTTCCTTCTTCTTTAAGAAGGCTTCTAATTCCTCAATCTTAGGAAGGTCTGAAATAGAGTTAAGTCCAAAGTAGCGTAGAAATTCAGAAGTAGTGCCATAGAGGAGTGGTCTTCCTGGTCGTTTATCTTTACCCACCATGGTAATGAGATTCCTCTCTAACAAGGTGGCAATTACGCTGTCAACATTTACTCCTCTGATGACTTCAATGTCTGCCCGAGTAACCGGTTGCTTATAGGCGATGATGGCCAGAGTCTCTAAAGCCGCATGCGTCAGACGGGGTGGTTTTCTTCCTTTATAAAGTTCATGAATCCATTTGGCATACTCTGGACGGGTATAAATTTGAAACCCACCGCCAATCTCTCTGATTTCAAAACTGTGTCCTTCCCTTTCATAATCCTGATTTATCTCCAGCATTAGTTCCTTCAAATTTTTAGGGTCAATTTCGCCCAAGAGATTTTTTAATTTTGCTAAGGAAAGAGGTAGGTCTGAAGCAAAGAGCAAAGCCTCAATTACCCGTTTAACTTCGTTTCTATTCATTATCCCTCCCCTGCTAAATTACCAATAACCAATTACCAATCACCAAATAAATTCCAATAACCAAACATCAAATTGTCATTGACTATCTTGTGAACTTTTTAAGCAGTGTTTGCCAAATCTTGGACATTGCTTCAATTTTCAAAATCAAGGTAGTTACTATAAAAATAACTATTCCGCCAAGCAAGGCAACTGAAAGAGAAAATAATTCTCTATAAAAGCCATAAAGAGGTAAACAAATTTTTAGAGAATAATTGTATAATCCCACAGCAAACAGGCTCATTAAGACCGAAGAGAGGAAAGCTTTCCAAGCGGAATCAAATAGTTGTGAAAGTCCCAATTGTCCAATTTTCTTTCGTAAGATAAAGAGCAAAATAGAAAAGTTCAATAATGAAGAAGTCGCAGTGGCTAAGGCTAACCCTCCCACCCTTAAGCCCAAAGGCCAGGCAAAGAACCAATTAAGAAAAATATTGATTAACATGGCAAAAGAAGCAGTCTTTACCGGAGTTTTTGTATCTTTGAGAGAATAAAAAGTAGCAGCCACTACTTTGACACCAGCGTAGAAGAAGAGTCCAAAAGAATAAAAGAATAATACCCAAAAAGTAAGGTCTGTCGCTATTGTATCAAATCTTCCTCTTTCAAAGAGAAGCCGCACTAGCGGTTTCCCTAAAAAAATAAGAATCATACTGGAAGGAATCATTGCTAACACAATCAACTGAAGAGACTGAGAGAGTGTTTGTTTAAGTTTTGTAAAATTCTTTTTTGCTGCTGAGGCGGAAAGAGTGGGTAGAGCCACAGTGGCTAAAGAGATGCCGAAAAGGGCTAATGGCAACTGGTATAGCCGATTGGCGTAATATAGTGCGGAGACACTTCCTTCACCCAAAAATGAAGCCATTATCGTATCAACCAAGAGATTTATCTGGTTGACGCTCAGGCCGATTACCGCTGGTAACAGAAGTAAACTAATGCGCTTCACTCCTTCATCTTTTGGAGCCCAGGTAGGTTTAAAGAAAAATCCTTTTTTGAAGAGTGAAGGCAACTGAACTGCCCACTGAAAAGCTCCTCCTAATAAGACTCCAATGGCTAAACCCACAACCGGTTCTTTAAGAAAGAGTGGACAGATAAGAAAGACAGCGCCGATTTCCGCCAGGGAAAGCATTGTTGGTGCTACGGCTGGGATGAAGAAGGAACGGTAAGAGTTGAGAATACCCATCACCAAAGCAGACAGAGAAACAAAGGCTAAGAACGGAAACATAATTCTGGTCATTTCTGCCGTCAGACTCATCTTTGCCTTGGAAAAACCCGGGGCTACAATCATTACCATAAATGGAGCAAAGATGATTCCTAAAATGGTCAAAAGACTTAAGAGAAGGATTAAGAGTGTCAGGATTTTGTTAGCTAGTTTAAAGGCTTCGCTTTTTCCATAAAGGGTCAGATATTCAGTGAAGGTAGGGATAAATGTGGCTGAAAGAGCGCCTTCGGCTAAGAGGTTGCGCAGAAAATTAGGAATTCTAAAAGCAACATAGAAAGCATCAGCCGAGGAAGTGGCACCAAAGGCTCTGGCTACTATCATGTCGCGTAGATAACCAAAAATCCGACTGATTAATGTCGCCAGCATTACTATTCCGGCAGAACGAGCTGTTCCCGAAGAAGAATCTTTCATAATCTGTGATTGGAACTTTAGACTTCATTTATCATTGACTTCCGGCTAAATATCCACTTGACCAAGCCCACTGCAAGTTATAACCACCACTGTCACCGTCAATATCCAAGATTTCACCGGTAAAATATAATCCTTTGACGATTTTGGATTCCAAGATTTGTGAGTAAACCTCCGAAGTGTCCACTCCGCCAGCTGTTACCTGAGCTTCGGAAAGTGGACGGGTCTTCTTCACTTTTATTACAAGAGAAGTAAGGTTCTTAAGAAGTCTTTCCGGATTTTCGTCAAAAAGGGTAGGAATCAATTTGTGCGGTAGAAGCCCCAGAAGACCCATTTTTATTTTGTGTTTAAGACTCTCCTTAGTCTCTCCAGGGAAAAAATTAACTCTCAATTCAAAATCTTTTTTATCATAGAAATCGCTTACTACTCGGCTGATTTTCAAAGCCACTGGTCCAGAGAGACCATACTTAGTAAAAAGTAATTCACCTCTTTTAACATCTATTCTCTTCCCTTTCAGCCAAGCCGAAATTTCTACCGTTACTCTTACCCCTTGCAATTTATGAAACCAATTTCCGACAAGTTCTAAAGGCACCAAACTTGCTCTAAGGGGAATAATTCTATGCCCCAACTGCTGAGCCAATTGATAACCACTCTCTCTCCCACCTAGTTGTGGAGCGGCTTTTCCTCCACAAGAAATAATTATTTTTTCCCCTCGGTAACCCTCATTCCTTCTTGAGACCTCAAAAAAATCTCGTTTTTTTTCTATTTTAACTACTTCCGCATGTAACAAAATATTTACATTTAACTGGTGAAGTCTCTGTTTCAAAAGTTCTACTACGGTAGCAGATTCACCACAAGAAGGAAAGACACGACCCTCATCTTCTACTTGTAAGCGCAGACCCATCTCTTCAAAGAACTTGATAGTGGTTTGATTGTCAAAACTTTCTAAGGCTGTTTTAGCAAATTGCAAGGCATTTTGGCCATGGTAACAATGTAAATCAAGATTTATGTTGGTTAGATTGCACCGTCCGCTACCACTGGCTAAAAGTTTGCGTCCTAAAAATCCTTGCTTCTCTAAAAGGAGAATTTTTTCTCCTCGGCTGGCCGCCGTAATGGAAGCCATCATTCCCGAAGCACCACCACCAACTATAATTTTATCAAAGAGATCCATAACTTGTCTGTCGATAGAGTCTAACGGGTTTTGAACACATAACCGATAGACATAACCAAAACGAGCTTCGTAACCCTAACCGTAACCTTTTGGCTACTTGACTTCTTTGTCTCCTTATTCTGCCATTCCTACCCGATTCTTGCCGCTTAATTTCACTTTATACATTGCCTGGTCTGCTTTATGTAGAAGAACCTCTTGGTTCTTGGCATGTCTTGGAAATGAAGCAACTCCCAAGGAAGCGGTAATTCGGCAGGAAACTCCTCTTCCCACCAAGAATGGCTCAGCCTCTATGCTTTTTCTAACTTCTTCTGCTTTCTCTAAAGCCGATTCTACATCTTGATTGGGTAGAATTAAGACGAACTCATCTCCACCAAATCTGGCGGCAATTTCTGGGTCCTTCACTAATTTTTTGAGTCTGGTCCCCACTTCTCTTAAGGTCTCTCCACCCATGAGATGTCCGTATGTATCATCAACCTCTTTCAAATTATCCAGGTCCAAAAATATTACCGATAGTGGCGCTTCCTCCCGAGCGGCTATCTCCAGGGATTTTTCTAGAAATTCATCGCAATAGCGGGAATTATAAAGCCCGGTTAAATCATCAGTAATGGCTAAACGTTCGACCTTTTCATATAGACGGGCATTTTCAATCGCCACCCCCGCATGTTCAGTCAACCGTTGGACTAACTCTAAATCCTTTTCAGTAAATGGCTGACTCCCTGATTTGTTGATAATTTCTACTACCCCGATGATTTTGCCCCGGGAAATGAGTGGTATAGCCAGAATTGATTTTGTTTTGAATTTTGTTTTCTCATCCACACCTTTATAAAATCTTTGGTCTTTTTCCACATCCTGCACCACAATTGGCTTTCCTTCTTGTGCCACCCAGCCAGCCACTCCCTGCCCTATTTTCAGACGAATTTCTTTTACTTGTTCACCCTTTTCTCCCATCGCCACTTCAAAAACAAGTTCGTTCGTCTTTTCATCAATCATTAAGATTGACCAGGCTTCGGCTTTGACTAATTCTTTGATTTCATTCATAATAATATCCAAGACTTCCTTCAATTTCAAAGTGGAGTTTAGAGTCTTTGCGATTATATTCAGGGTAGAAAGTTCTTTCACTCTTTCTTGAAGGTCATTCAACAGTGCTTTATTTTCGAGATTCAGGCGTCTTCTTTCTACTGCTCTCTCCACCGCCGAAATTAATTCCTCATGGCCAAAGGGTTTGTTGATATAGTCATATAATCCTTGCCGTAATTTTTTCCGGATTTCTTCAGGAATGGTTTTGGAAACAGAAAGAATTAGTGGTAAGTCCGAGTCAGCCTGACGAATTGCCTTTAACAAGAACAAATCTCTTTTGGAGGCTAAAATGACATCCAAAAGTCCAACATCAACCTCGCCTCTTTCCACCACAGTAATAGCTTGAGAGGCTTTACTGACTAAAATAACCTTATGCCCATGAGTGGAAAGAACATGAGAAAGTGTCAGGACAAAAAGTTTATCTTCATCAGCAATCAAAACGGTAGCCATCTTTAAAACCAATAACCAATGACCAAATCACAATAACCAAACAAACATTTGCGTTTGGTGTTTGGTTATTGGTTATTTGAATTTGTTTGGTGTTTGAAATTTGGTCATTGGTTATTATTCCTGAGGAATGACCTCGTAGAGAAATTTTATTGGCTCTTCTTTCTCATTATAGAGATTTCCTTTCTCGTCGCTATAAAGTTTCATCTCCGGTATCTCAAAAATCATTCGGCTAAGTTTGGGTACCTCTTCTTTTGGCATAATATGGTAGCCTAGTCGTTTGATGCAGGCGGCGGGAGAGAAAGTCAAATAGCCGATTTTTTTCTGACGAAAAGTCAATAAGTTTTCTACCCGCTTTCGTAATGAATCCTCGGTAGAGAATGGACCGGTCACCGAAATTTCTTTTTCCTCAGGCCCTTTTAGGTCAAACCGCTCAAGGTTCAGTAGAAGACCGCTAAGGGTATAATTCTCAATGAGAATAACTGATTGTGTGGGGTTATGTCTAGTTGAATAAAGACTTGCTTCACCCACCAAAATCCCGGTTAAGTCTGGGTCGCCATAGGCGTTTAAACCAAAGGTCAAATCTCTTCCTGGTTCTCCGCTGGCAATTCCAATACCAATCCGGAATAGACTTTTGAATTCCGGTGGTAAAACCGCATAGCTAATCCCTTCGTGTAATATTTCTTTTTCTTTAGCCTCACGAAACCAGTCGCGATAAAGTGGAAAATTATCCTGGATAAATTTTTCGGCTAACTTTACCATTTCACAAGCACAAAAGACCGCTTTTTTCGCCGCTTCTGTTGAAGGGTGAAGCGTTAGGTCTGCTCCAGAGGTCACTGAATGGCGCAGCCGCAAACCTTTGCCAGTAACCGCTTCACGATATGATTTTTCGTAAAGTTCATTAGAGTTTTCCCCAAACCAAATAATTCCACCATCACCAGTATCTTTTAGTAAGAAGCCCCCATAGTGTCTGGCACATTGAGCCATAATATAACTAAATTTGTTTTTTATATCTCTCTCTTTGAGAGCATTGTGAATTTTTGCCCCCATAAAGGTTGAGCCTCTGATATCATAGACCAAGACTGAAGTCATTTTGGATAAATTCTTAAGTATAGCTTCAGCTAAGAACAATTCGGTCTTATCTTTAGTTAAAATACTGCCTTCTCTTGTTACTTCTCCGTGTGCTGCTAAATAGTAGAAATTGCCTTTTTCCTTCAATTCAACGGTCACATAAAAAGCCTCATCAAAAAATTCGTCCTTTTTCAAAGAAGGGAGCTCTCCAACTACCAGCGGGGGCCAAAGTCTAACCATTTCTTCTATTCTCTTCGTTTGCAGAAGAGGTTCAGCAACTTCTTCTATAAATCTAATATAACCGGTAAGCCATCCTTCTACATCACCCCTTTTCCCTTCTTCAAGTATTTCTTTTTCCTCGGATAAAGTTTCTAATCTCTTCTCAATCTCTTTCAAAGAAGAGTGTAGAGGCGTTTCATGAAACGCTCCCACTTTTTCTCTCTCTCTTTCTAATTCTCTAATTTCATGTTCCAACCATGCTAAATTTTCGCGAAAGGCCATTAAAAGTTCTTTCCCTCTCTTTCTAATAACTTCTGGCAAATTGCCACCGGTTTTTTCCTGCCACTCATAATATTTAACCAGATGTTCACTTAAATCAGAAATCGTTTTACCCGGCTCTTTGGTAATAATTAATTCTCTAAATTCCTCTGGTCGCATTTTGGCAAAAGAATCAAGTTTTTCTATAGCCGAAATGAGTGCTTCTTCCTTTCGTCCCAAATCCTGAAGATACCAGAGTTGAGCAGTCAGTGTCCTTTGGAATTGAATGATGGAGTCGTTAAGTTTGCTGGTTAAACCAATTAGATTTTCCACATATAATTTTTCTATAACTACTTTTTCTAATTCTTGATTTATTTGAGCGATTAAATCGCAAGTCTGTTTTTTTACCCTTAGATCAAATTTTCTTAATTCTTCTAATTCCTGTCGTAGGACCGCATTAACTTCGGCACCTCTTTTCCAAGCCAGACGATGTGCTTCTTTAGCTACTTCCTCAGAAATGTAGGGAAGAGCCCCGCTGACTACTCGGAAAATTTCTTCCACTTTAACAAATGACGCGGAACGCAAGGAGTCAAGCAAAATTTTTTCCTCTTCCGCTAATAGGTCAGCATAAAGCACAGGATAAATTCTTTGAAAAAAAGAAGGGGTTAAGTCATAATGGTGAAGAAGCAGACTAAATTTTTGAGCTTTTGCTTCTTCTAATTCTATCTGCCAAAGAAAATGTTTGTCTAAAGTCAATTCCATAATTTTTTTGTCAAATCCATACCGTTGACTCAAACCTTGACGAATGGAAATAAGTAGATTGGAAATTTCTTTTAAGAATTTCCTATCAATTATTTCCCTTTTTATTTGCTCTTTTTGGTGTTCCTTCCACCATTGAGAGGCGATCTCAGAGAAAAGCATCCGATAGGCAATCTCAAAGAGCAAAGCCAGTCCAGGTTTGGCTTTTACTATATTTTCATAAAGTTCGGAGACTGTCTCCTTATAGCCGGTCTCTAAGAATTCTTTCCATCTTTTTTCGTGTTCAGGATTGAGACAAAAATCAAGTAGAAACCTTGCCGCTCGTTCATGAAATTCCCTAGCCCCTTGAGGAAGTTCTAGATATATTACTCCCTGGCCCCCCTTTTCTGCCAGGATTCCTAAGGAATTAGCTTTTAAATGATGCCGACGGAGAAATACTTCCAGAGATTTCAAATGTTGTCGCATTTCTTCTTTCTTTTGATATTTTTCACGCAATCTGGCTAAGTATCTACTCTGTGATTCTACCGTTTTTTCAAACTGGAAGATATTGTCTAAGGAAATCATAGTTCAAATCTCACCTTTTTCCTTTTTTGAAAAATTTTCACTAAAAGTAAACCGGCAAAAAATCCACCGATGTGAGCAAACCAGGCGATTCCTCCGGTTTTGGCTGCACCTGGCAAAGTGAGAAAACCATAGAATAATTGAATAACAATCCACATTCCTAAAACGATAATTGCCGGAAGTCTCACTATTCGTAGGAAAAAGCCCAACGGAATTAAAGTGAGAATCCTTGCTTTAGGATAGAGCAAAAAATAAGCTCCTAAGACACCGGCAATTGCTCCACTTGCTCCAATAGAAGGAATGGCGGAATTTATTGCTGAAATAATATGAGTAAAACTGGCGATGAATCCACAGAGAAGATAAAAGATTAAAAAACGAAAATGTCCCATTACATCTTCTACATTGTCTCCGAAAATCCACAGATAGAGCATATTTCCGAAAAGATGCATAAATCCGCCATGAAGAAACATCGCAGTGAGAATAGGGAAAAAACCTCTGGGAAGACCAAGCCGGATGATTTTTTCTGGAATTATTCCGGCAGTCTTAAAGAGCGTTTCCACTTGTGGTCCTAAAGAAAGTTCATATAAGAAGACGAGCACATTGACCACCATAATAGAAATAGTGGCAATGGGAAAAGTTTTAGATGGAATATCATCTTTAAGAGGAAGCATAAGTTACTTTACTCCATGGTAAATTTTCACAAGGTTTCCCTTCTTCTTTTACCTTCATATTCCAAACTTCGTCCAACTTTATATCTAGGCCAGTCCTAACTTCTTGCGCCACCACCATTCCAAACCGAGAAGAATGATACAAGCTAAGAAGAGAAATGGCTGGCGCCAGAGTTCTAGCTGACGGAGGGTTGTTGTCCATTGTGCTGGTAACTTCAAGTCTTTAAGTAATTGAAATGCGTTGTCCAGAGTATAAAAATTACCACCACTTATCTTACTCAATTCTTGAAGCAGCTCTTGGTTCATTCTCGTATCTTCATATTCAAGTCTCTGAGAAGCGACTACGGAAAAGTCACCACTTACCTTTTGTAAATTTTTTCCTGCCACAAACACGGTAGGCAGGCCAGCATAAGACACCTCGGCAGAAAACGAATAATCACCAGCGGGTAAGGCTTTTATCTCACCTACATATTTTCCCCCCCCAATGCTGTTCAAAAAAAATTCCTCTCTGGTTTTTTCCAAACGCACTTTTACTAGAGCCCCTTCTATCCCTCTAAAATTTTCGTTATAAACTTGAGCCTGAAATTCTATCTCCTCATCATCCTGATAAATCTTTTTATCTGTCTTTACTTGCACTCCCTTAAGGTCTTCTCTTAAAACTAACCAGCGAACGGTGTTACTAAAGATTTTTTTGTAACACTCATTTGACTTTCCCGCACCTTGCCCCAAAGGCTGAAGTCTTACCGACATTAAAAAGTCCCAGCGCCAGAAAGAGGAAGCTCCTAGAGCCACAATCTTACCTCTGCCAAACTTTCCTATGGCAATCACCGCCATCTTACCTTGAGCAGTCTTAAAAGAAGGATTGACCGCTAAAACTTCGGCGAATGGCTTCACCCCACGAATCCGGCTAAAATTGAGCAAGGGTGGTAATTCTTTGAAAAGACTCTCATTTTCCGTCCAATCTTCACTCACTTGCATAATTGGATGAAGTCTTCCCTGGGGGGTAATCTCCGGATTAAAAGACTTTTCTACCTCACCCTCCACTGAAACAAAGGGAAGCATTTCACCCAGAGTTGACTTATTTAGAGAAGCCAGTGCCGATTGCAGAATTAAAATACCCCCGCCTTTTACTTTGACAAAATCTAAAATCTTCTGCTGCTCCTCTTGCCGAAGATATAAGTCTCCACTCAGAATTAAAAGGTCGTAATCCGAGAGGTCATTCAATTTCTTTTGTCGTAGAAAAAGAAGAGTGAGAAGAACATTATTGTCTTTTGCCATTAACCTTTGTAAAAAGGATGAATCCCAGTCAGGGTTGCCGATGACAAACAAGACTTTGATTTTACTTTTTAGGACATTCACGGCAAATTCTTTAGAGTTATTTTGTTCAATAGTTTCTTCTTTCTCTAGAGGGATTGATACTTGGTAACGATGAAGTCCCGGAATTTTTGGCACAAATTCAAGAACCACCCGTTGGTCTCCTTCGCTAAGAAACATGGGTAACTCAGCTAAGATCTCTTTTCCCTCTTTGAGAGAAATTTTTATTCTCCTGCCAGCAAAACCTTTATTGCTAATAGCCACTTCTACTGGTAGGCGGTCACCGGCATAGACAATTTCATTAGTAAAAACTCTTTTAATTTCCGTATCTCTTTTGAAATTTGTGTCACCTAAGCCAATGGTATAAATTGGGGCTTGCAGAGAGAAACCTTCTTTGATAGGATCGCGTCCCAGATTATTACTACCGTCAGACAAAAGAACTACCACTCCGAGTTTCCCATTCCTGCAAGCTTTTCTCAGACCCTCAAAGGCATTTGCTAAATTAGTTCCTTCACCAAAGGAGAGCGAATCATTCAGAATTTTCTCCATTGAGGAAGGGCAAATCTTTTGAGAAAACTGAAATACTTTGACCTCTCCCTGTTTCTTAAGAGCGTCAAAAAGTCTTCTATCCTTTAAGATTTTTTTCGTCTTGTCAAATCTTGTTTCCTTTTCATTTCTATCTTTTATTTTCATACTAGTGGAGGTATCTACCAAGAGTGCTACAATCGGTTTTTCTTTTCGTTTCTGGATGAAGGTTAATACTGGCTGTAGGAGAACAAAAAATAGCAAAAAGATTGCTCCTCCCCGAAGAAGAATTAGTAAATTTTTGGAAGCAGTGGTCAGTGGTAATGGGGATTTTTGATAAGAGAAGACCGAAATTCCAAAACCAAATAAGAGTGCAAAAATTAAAAGAAAAATATTCATTGGCAAGATAATAGTTTATCATAGTTGAGGCCAAATGTCAAGAATTTCAGGTTAATTTTGTTTTAGTCTGAGGTCTATGGTGTTGTGTCTCTGAATTGATGGTTAATTTCTGTTTCACCACTTGTAAGACATACGGGACAGTTATTTCCCGAAAGCAGTTATAATGTCCGTAGGGACACTTTCGTTTGAAACAGGGACTGCAGTTTGTTTTCTTATAAATCACTGAATGTTTTACTCCCAGAGGGCCTGTCCATAATGGGGTGGTTGAACCAAAGAGAGCCACTACTGGTGTATCTACTGCACAAGCCAAGTGCATCGTGCCAGTATCATTAGTGATAAAAACTTTGCATCTTTCTATTAAGGCGGCTAAAGTTTTAAGATTTGTTTTTCCGGCTAAAGAAACAGCCCCAAAACCAATACCGTCAGCAATTTCTTTAGCAAGGATGACTTCTTTACTGCTTCCAAAAACCAAAATTCTAATTTCCTCTTCTTCGGAAGATAAGAATTTCCCGAGTTCAACATATCGTTGGGGAAACCAGCGTTTGGCGGGTCCGTAAGTAGCTCCAGGATTCATTCCAATTAAGAGATTGTTACTGTCAACACTGGACTCCTTCAAAATTCTAAGGGCTTCTCCTTCGTCTCTTTTGGGAGGAACTAAAGTCACACGACCCCCACCCTTTCCCTCCCCCAGTTGGGGAGGGAAAAAGGGAGAGGTCAAAATATCAAGGTATCCTTTAACTAAATGATGTTGACGAAAATTTGATGGTAACGGAATTCTTCTGGTGAGTAAGAATCCTCTACCTTCAGCGGCATAACCTATCCGCTCTTTTACTCTTCCCAGAGCGAACATTAAAGCGGAAGAAAAGGAGAACGGCAGAACAAAACCGAGGTCAAATTTTTCTTTTCTGAGAGACTGAGTAAAACTCCAGAAATTATCTCTTTCGGGATTGTATTCAATAATTGTATCCATATCTGGATTCCCCTCAAAAATCTCTCGCACTCGCTGATGCACAATCAAAGTCAAGTGTGCTCCAGAGAATTCTTGGCGCACCCTTCGGCTAAAAGCCGTTGAAAGGACTGCATCACCAATCCAGTTGGGGGTGCGGATGACAATCTTTTTAATGGACATCTTTAATTATTTTATTTATAATTCATCACGCATTATTTCAATAGCTTGACTCACTTATATCCCCTGAAGAGCCTTATTTACCGCTTCAAATACCCCTTCCACCATAATTGAACGCATGCAATTAAAATGCCGCTTTGGACAGTGATTTAAACCGTGCAAACTACAAGGGCGACAAGTCATTTCTTTACTAATAGTAATAACATTTTTGCCCAAGGGGCGGAAACCTAATTCCTCTGAAGTGGAACCAAAGATGACTACCAATGGTGTTTCTACTGCGGTAGCAATATGGGCTGGACCAGAATCATTTGAGACAAAAACCGAACATCGCTTGATAGCAGAGGCAAGTTCGGCAAGAGAAAGTTCATAAAATAAAACAGGTTTGATTGGCATTGAGTTTGAAATTTTTTCTAAGAGTCTTTTTTCTTTTCTCTCACCAAATAGAAGCACCTTGGCGCTGTTTTCCTTTATCAATTTATTTCCCAATTCAGCGAATCCTTCCTTTGTCCAGCGTTTGGTTTCCCAATTTGCTCCGGGAGAGAATCCCACTAAAAAATCTTTCGGCAATATCCCGGCGTCTGCCAGTAATTCTTCTATTTTCTTCTCATCACTCTCTTTCAGGAAAATGTGCGGCTGTTTTTCTATAAAGGCTCCAAGAAACTCTATTGGTTCGGCATAAAGGTCTAAGGTATGCCAGCGCTTCGCTTGGGCAGGCTCGCCCGTAAGGGCTACGCCCGAGGGCAAGGATGCCTGCCCTACTATCCTTCCACCTCTTCGTTTATCCTTATCCCCGTGGCTAAATCCCAGACGAACCTTTTGCACCAAAAGCCACCTACTAAAGTGTCTCTTCCGATAGCGCATTTTTTCTCTGGCTAAAACAAAGATAGAAAAGACAAAACTGCGAAAGTTACTATGCAAATCTATCAGTAAATCATAGTCTTCCCACCGCAATTCACTCAAAAAATGCAAAAGGCCGATTGTTCCTTTATGTTTATCTTGTTCATCAAAGAGGATTAACTTACTTAAGTCGGGATTTTCTTTAAGCAAATCAGCAAATCGTTTCTTGGTAATGAAGGTAATTTCTGCTTTAGGAAATCTCTCTTTCAACGCTTTGATTACTGGTGTCGTCAGCACAATATCGCCAATAGAACTCAGGCGAATTAAAAGAATTTTGCGGTATTTCTTCTCTTCTTTTAATCTCGGATTAAGGGAGGTAATGATTTTCACCAGTGTCTTTATTATTCCCCAACGAGAGGTAATGGCTTGCTGGGGGCAAAGTTTGGCACAATAATAGCATCCGAGGCACTCACTTCCAAATCTTGGGAATGTTCCAATCCGCACCGCGCCTACTGGACAATTTTCTACACAGAGACCACAGCGATTACATTTGGTATAATCTATTTTTTTTACTGGAAGCAGCCCCAAGAAGAGAAGACTTTTAAGCATCCATTCTGTGAAAAGAAGTGAAAGAAGATAAAAGGAATTTACTCTGGGCTTAAATTCGGGTAGGAGAATTTCTTTCTTTTCTTTTACCCTGTTAGAAAGGACCTCCTCCTCTCTTCCCAATTTTCTAACGGGGTTTACCAGCCGAAAGCGGTGAAACATTTCTCTGGCAAATCTCTGGGCCGCCCGTAGTTCATCGTCATCAGGATGACCTCTGGCAGTGGGAGGAAGCTCCTCAAAGGCTTGATAGGTATCACATCCCTTACACCAGAATGTCCCGAGGACTTTTATACCTTTCTTTCGCAGAATTTTAGCCATATTGGGGAAAATATTACCAGGTTGGGAGCCGGCGGTAGCGAAAAGAAAGAAAGAGCCGTGAAGACCTTGAGGAATCTCTTTTAGAAAATGTTTCACATTGATGGGCTCACGAAAATAAAAGACCGGCGTGCCTAGGCCAATCAGGTGGTATTTTCCAAGCTCTTGTGGGTCGTAGTCTTGAAGCAAAGCTAAATCAGTGCTCCCGGTGATTCTTCCCAATTCAGAGGCAATGACTTCGGCTACCTTCTTGGTGTTACCGGTTTGTGAAAAATAGACAACTATGGTTCTCATAAGAAATAAAGGCAAAAATCAAATATCAAAAATTAAAATTACAAACCAAAATCCAAAAAGTTAAATCACCAATAACCAAATCCCAAACACCAAATAAATTGCAAGGGCTAATAACCAATTATTCAAACAAAGATGGGATTGACCATTGATTATTCAGTGACCGGGTATTATTTGATTATTGGAATTTGATGTTTGGTTCTCTAATTTTGCATTTTGCATTGTCATTTTGACATTTGATTTTTGATATTTGAATTTTTTACCCTACCCCTGCCAATTTTACCCTTCCTCTGTGTCTCTTTTCTAAGATGTATCTGACTATCCAGTTTTCCGGTTTGGTAAAATTTGGGTCATTCTCTACCAATTTGAATGCCTCTTTTCTTGCCAGAGAGAGCCATTGGGTATCAGTGAAGAGATCGGCAATTTTTAATTCAGGCAGTCCATGTTGCTTTGTGCCAAAGAACTCTCCTGGTCCCCGTAGTTCCAAATCTTTTTCTGCAATCTTAAAGCCATCATTAGTCGCTTGGAAAGTATTCAACCGTTCTTTAGCCTCTAAGGAAACCCGGGAAGCTAAAAGGATACAGTAAGATTGATACTGGCTTCGGCCAACGCGTCCTCTCAATTGATGTAGTTGAGCTAGTCCAAATCGTTCGGCATGTTCAATGAGAATTACCGTGGCATTGGGGACATCAACGCCCACTTCAATCACCGTGGTAGAAACTAAGATTTGAAAATCACCTTTACGAAAAGCCTGCATCACTTTTTCCTTTTCCTCACTCTTCAGCCGGCCGTGCAATAGTCCAATTTTTAAATCCGGAAAAACTTTCCTTTGGAAATGTTCATACATAGCGGTAGCCGCTTTCAAATATTCAATTTTCTTAGATTCTTCAATCAGTGGATAGACAAGATACGCTTGATGTCCCTTTTGAATTTCCTGGCGAATAAACTGATAAACCTTTTCTCTATTGGCTTCAGAAGTCCATTTAGTGATGATGCTTCTTCTTCCAGCCGGCATTTCATCTAAGATAGAAACATCCAAATCGCCATAGACCGTCATAGCCAAAGTGCGTGGTATAGGTGTAGCGGTCATTACCAGCACATCAGGGGTAAGTCCTTTTTCCCGCAAGGCGGCTCGTTGCATCACTCCAAATCTGTGCTGTTCATCAATAACCACCAATCCCAAATTTTTGAATTTTACCCCTTCTTCAATCAAGGCATGTGTGCCCACAATTATTTGGACTTTTTTCTCTTCCACCGCGGATAAAATCTTTCGGCGTTTGAGACCAGTAACGCTACTTGTCAAAAGAACAATGTTAATGTTCAATTGTTCTAAAATTTCGTGAATGACTAAATAATGTTGTTCTGCTAAAATCTCTGTGGGAGCCATCAAGGCGGCTTGATAGTCATTTTCAACCGCCATCAACATAGAAATCAAAGCCACGATTGTCTTGCCACTTCCGACATCTCCTTGCAGGAGGCGATTCATTGACTTGGAATCGGCCATATCTTCCCTAATTTCTTTGATTACTTTTTCTTGTGCTTCTGTCAATTGAAATGGCAGAAAGTCTAACATTTGTTTGACTAATATGCCGTCAGTCTTAAAAATAATTCCTGGACGTGGTGTAGCTGAGGCTTTTTTGCGTAGTGCCAGAAGAAGTTCCAAATAAAAGAACTCTTCAAAAGCCAAACGGGAGTGAGCTAATTCTTTTGATTCAAAATTTTTGGGGAAATGAATCTGGATAATGGCTTCGGGGAGAGGTGGCAAATGATATTTTTCTAAAATGAACGGCGGCAAACTTTCTTTTAAGTCTAAAAGATACTTATCTAATGCTCTTTTCACCACTCCTCTCAGCAGTCGGGGCGTGAGTTCACCCGTTATTGAATAAGAGGGAACAATCCGTCCTGTATGAATCAATTCAGTCTCTTCAGAGTCAAGAATTTCAAATTCAGGATTATGTATTTCTTTTCCTTCATACCACCTGACTGGTCCGCTCACCACTAAAGTTTCGCCCACCTGGAAGCGAGTTTTTAGAAATTCCTGATTGAACCATTTGCAACGAATCGTACCGGTTTCGTCAGAGAGAATTAAACTCAAATCAGTTCGGCCACTGCGTGTCTTCTGAACACCAAAGACTTCAATCTTGCCGACTAAAGTAATAATCTCTCCTATCTTTATATCCTTGATTTTTTTTAAGTCTCTCCGGTCAAGATAGCGGCGAGGGACATACCAGAAAAGGTCCTCAATGGTTTCTACGCCTAATTTTTTGAACCACTCGGCTCTTTTAGGACCGATACCTTTTAGGTATTGAATGGGGGTATCTAAACCGTAAGACATAACTTTAATATAACATTATTTTACTTTATTGAGTTTGCTATTGTCAATAAAATATTCAACCAGTTCTAAATGTTAGGCTTGACAAAAGGGAAAAATAATTGATATAATAATGCAATTACTAATAACCAAATCCCAAATTCCAAATAATGACTAATGAGAAAATTCTCTTTGAAAGGCAAGAAAGTCAATCTGCGCCCTATTCAGAAAAAAGACCTGTCCTATCTTCTTAAATGGTGGAATGACGGCGAAGCAATGAAAAGCGTTGGCTTTCCTAAAGGACTGAGATTAACAATGAAAGAGATGGAGAAATATTGGGAGAGATGGTCAAATGACCCAGACAAGAAGATGATGATTATCACTTTAAAAAATGGGAAACCTATTGGCGAGGCTTGTTTCCATGATTGGCATCCGGAGTTAGGTGAGACAGAAGTAGGTTTGAAGATTTGCATTCCGTCCTTGTGGAACAAAGGTTATGGAACCGATGTCTTGCGAACAATGTGCGAATATCTTTTTAAGGTCAAAAAAATGAGGCGAGTATTAGCCAATCCTTCTAAGACAAATTATGCTATGATTAGAGTGAATAAAAAGTGTGGATTCAAGACTATCGGGGAAAAGAACGGTGGACTGTTGATGGAACTAAAAAACCACTCCCTTTATCCCTCCCCTTCAGGGGAGGGTGAGGGTGGGGTAGGCTACAGACAGAATCTCGTTGGACGGTGTGGATTGTATTGTGGGGCCTGTGAAATATATCGGGCTTATAAAGATTCAGAGAAATTGCGAGAAGAAATAGCCAGTAAACATCACTGTTTGCCTGAAGAGGTAAGATGCGAAGGCTGTCAAACGCTGGAAATTTCTGGCTGGGCTTATGACAAAGAATGGGGCAAGAACTGTAAAATAGCGAAATGTTTAAACAGTAAAAATTTGAAATATTGTTACGAATGTGCGGGATACGATTATTGTAAGACATTTGGTGATTTTGCCAATATCTGCTTGAAATTGGGGGTAGACTTAAGAAAAAATCTAAAAATGATAAAAAAGGGTAAGGTTGATAGGTGGCTTGAGGAGCAAGAGAAGAAATGGCGGTGTGCTGAATGTGGTAAACCAATTTCGGTTGATTTAAAAGAATGTCACTGGTGCGGTACACTTGTCCGCCTTTAGTTTGGCGGGGTACTGTCAAAAATAGTATGATAGATATGGAGGATTTTCATAGGTAGGAGTATGCTGATGTGTTTGCCTGTCTGGGCTTGGGCTATTTCAGAAGCCCCGCCCAGACAGGCAGGAGAAGAGAAGTCA
>JBFLXN010000299.1:0-1886 GCA_040755715.1 Candidatus Edwardsiibacteriota bacterium | reverse complement strand
TTCTTGTTACTGTACTGTTGCCTGTTGCATTGTTGAATATCTCGGCTCTTATGCCTTCTTGCTCAAAGAAATCTCTAAGCTTGTCTTCTAATTCTTCCTGGTGTTCACCATCCAGGAATTGCTTTATCGTGATTCTGATTATTGCTTTAGCCATTGTCTTTCTCCTTTCTTGAGTTTTTCATCTTTTTACATACAGGGCAAAGTTGTTTGCCCATTCTTTTTTTCAAAGATATTTCTCTTTGCCTTGCCTCTTGTTGAGTTGAAAAGAATTGACTGAAAGCAACTATAAAATCTTTGGCTCCATTCGCTAAAAGCCATCTCACCCATAATGAGCCTTGTCCTTTTCTGTGTCTTTCTAATCTTTCTTCTAAAGGTAGAGAGGTATAGCCCAAATAGTGTTGAAATTTCACTCCGTTTCGTTCAACTGGGCTGTTAAAGTGAAGTAGATATAAAGTGTAACTCATTGTTTTTTCTTTCTCCTTCTATGAAATCTCTGTGTAAAATGTTTTTTCACACTGATGACAGAGCCAGACTCTTACTATGCCTGTGGGAGAGACATGGACAAGGTCAAATTCTTCTGGTTGTTCACCATCAGCGAATTTTTCTTCTTTGCCACAATGAGGACATTCAAGAAATATGAGTCGTCGTTCTGTTCCTCTTTCTAATTTGAGCATTTTCCCCTCACTTTTTGTCTTTTTTTGAAAGTAATTTCTTGTTTTTAGTTTGCTTCTTGGTTTTTGCACGGTATCAACTTGTGTTTTATCTTGTCTTTGCAACGATGGCAAGCACCAACTCGCCATATTGTTCCGTCTGGAGCTTTTTCCTCATAGTAAAATTCAGCTTCATAGTGTGCAAGGGTTTTAGGGTCCCAACAGTTGTCACATCTATCAGGAACATATTTGGGACCACACCATCTTCCAATCTTTGCACCAGAGTCTCTATCTGGGTCACAAAAGGTTAATTTGTTCAATGTGCTTATGATAATAGTTGGCATTTGAAACTCCTTTGTTTTTAAGAAAGTTTTTTGTAGTCTGTGATGAATTTGATGAATTATTTCATTTTAGAATTTCTTGTTGTAATGCTCTTATTTCTTCTTCAGTCAAGACTGCAATAAAGTATTCATGTGAGGTTTCATCTTCATAATTGGTCATTTCTTCTAATAACTCATCGTTTTCTTTTAGCTCAACTACCTTTTTGTGAATCATGCTTCCAGCTTCACAAAACTTTATCATTATGTATTTCATTTCACACCTCTTGTTTTTAGAGTTACAAAATGTTTTCCTCTTTGAAACTTAGAAAACCGTGTTTGAGATTCTTTCCAATAATTAGATGGTCTATTAGCTCAATGCCCAAGAGCTTTCCTGCTTGCACTAACTTTTTTGTTATTTCCAAATCATCTTCTGATGGCTCAAGACTGCCTGATGGATGATTATGGATTACTATGAGTTGGGCAACTCCCTTGAAAATTGCTAATCTGAAAATTTCTCTGGGATGAACTAAACTGCTATTTAGAGTGCCAAGACTGACTAATTCAGTATATTTAATCTTGTTTCTTGTGTTTAGACCAACAGCCCAGAAATGCTCTTTGTCCTGGTCAATAGGATTGTCATTCTTTAAAACTTGGTAAAATGTATTTGCAACTTCTTGTGGAGTTGTTAATACTATTTTTTCTTTTAGTTTTATTTCCATTGGTTAGCTCCTTTTGTGCCTTCTATCTTCTGATTATCTGTCTCAGATGTTCTCTTATGTCTGGATTGTCTTTGAGATAGTTGCTGTCTAAATTATTGTGCTTATCAAGATGATTCAAGATATCTTCACAGAGCCAGCATTCTCTTTTAGGAGTGGAAGCGTCTTTTAGCCTCCTCGTGTTTATAAAAAAACTCACA
>JBFLXN010000298.1:0-1896 GCA_040755715.1 Candidatus Edwardsiibacteriota bacterium | reverse complement strand
AGGGGGACAGAAGGGGGTGAGGGTTTTAGTTTTCCCCGACATAAATGTCGGGGCTACTCATATTTCGACATTAGGTCTTTTTTTCTTGACACCCTGATTGTCAAATATTTATGCGACAGACCACTAGCTTCATACAACTTGGCAGTAAACTTGCCGGATGGCTTGACTCTTCCATTTAAGATATTCTCTACAATTCTTGCTGATGACAAAGGCATTGATTCTTGCCCACAATCCGGGCAGACACACACAATCAAATCCGAAATAACGATAGCCTCACCATTACGATGGAAAATCTTTTCTTCTTTTCTTTCCTTCATTGGGGATGGACAGCCATTTGGGCACTGCATAATAATCACCTCCTATTTGCAGTAATAATAAATGCCGGATTACAATCCTTTACTACGACCACAATATCGCCCTTAGAAATTGTAAATTTGGTGAATTTACCGTAGGAACGGTCGTCTTTCTCTTTCTTATTAACTGTGCCAGTTAGAATTGTATCTAAAACTTGTGATCGATTGATATGCCATTCTTCCACATTCGCTGAATCAAGTGGGGACCAAAAGTAATTCGTCCAGAATTAATATCCTCATAAATCGTCTCTATTGACATAAATTATGTCTCTATGATGGCAACTATGTTGCGTGTTTGCGCGCGATACCCCCACGGAGCAATTTTTGGCTTCAGCCGTTCACCCCGCACCATTGCAATGGTGCGGGGTTCATCCGTCCCGACGAAATGTCGGGATGACGCTTCGCCAAAAACTGTGTGAAGAGGATACAGACTTTGCGTTTTATTTCAGGCTGAAGCCTTCCGCTCAGCCGCCAGCCGTTAGCATTTTTTTTCCTTCAGCTTTTCCAAATCATCTGCTGAGGCAACTGGCCAATTGTTTTCTTTTTGATGGCGCCGGAGCATTTCAGCAAAAACATGCAAATCATACCCGCACTTCTCTGCCAATCTTGCTCCTGCCTCACGAACTTCCTCAACAATAGGGTCTTCCCACATTTTAATTCTCCTTTGGATATTCTATTAATTCTTCGGGAGTGTAAATCATAGGAGTTTCATAACCAAGGTTACGATTCACTCTTGAAAGTCGATAAAGAATATTGGCATTTGCCAAATGTGCACAATTCCAGGTAATCAAAAAGTCAATTCTGTAAGCTACGACATAAGCAAGATGAAATGCATCACGTAATGCCTTAGGAGGTAGTTGTAATCCAACAAAATATCTTTCTGCAAGACTTTCTACCTCATCGTTTGTTTCAAGGAGGGGGATACCCTGAAGAATTTCCATCCTTTTATCTATCATTTCTGGGTCTCCTTCCCTAATTTCATCAAGAACAACTTGTGAAATAAACATATCGTATAAATGACGGGATTTATCCCACCATTCTCTTGTCAATTGCTGATGAGCAAGAACGACAATATCTCTGCTTGGCTTTGCTACAAGGTAGCTTGGGATAGTTGTCTCAACATACAATGTGGGCATTTTTCCTTCCTCTCATTATCTTTCAAGCAAATGGCGTAGTTTGCGGCTTTGAAAAACTAACCACATCCGAAAAGGCGTCCAAGCGATCAGAATGACAATTATCAGAGACTGCTACCTCTCCCCGTCCCTCCCCTAAAAGCATTCCTGACCGTCGGCTTTGCATCTTGGCGCAACGGACAGGTAGCAGTGCTTTGTTAAATTTTGTCTCAAAATCTGCCTGTAAGCCTTCTGGTACAATAATATAAGCCTATGAATGCGCTTTTTTTGTGCTTTTCAGGACGCCCTGAAGCCCCGATTTATCGGGGCTTGGGCTGTCTTTCTTCCCCCGACTTGTCGGGGGACAAGAGAAGAACAAGCCCAGAAGGCTTAAACGCTTGTCAGTGTTGATTTTTGTGCCAATTTTAGAC
>JBFLXN010000297.1:0-1900 GCA_040755715.1 Candidatus Edwardsiibacteriota bacterium | reverse complement strand
AATCTGGCGCCAAACGCTATTAAGATTTTCTGAGTTACTTGTTCTGGGAATATTACGACCAATTCTATATTTCTAAATGACCAAAAATAACTCAGAATTTGCACCGAAATCGGTGAAGCCCCAAAAAATCTGTCAAGGGCAGGAATTAGTTTAACTCCATTTCTACTACTTTCTTGACTCTTCCTTCTCTCCTCTTCTTATTGAGCCATTCTTGGATTTCTCTTTCACTGAAGCGGACAAGTCTCCCAAGTTTCAAGTATGGAATTATGCCATCGTGAATCCAACCATAGATTGTCATGGGTTTCACACTTAGAATCTCTGACAGTTGTTGTATGTTCAGAAAGCGGTCCATCGTTTCCCTCACTTAATCGCAAGAGATTTTGGGGTTGTCAACAAAATTTTGTTCTAAGCGATTTTTTTCCATCCTTGATATTGCTCTTGCTATTATTTCCTTGATGAACTGGGTTCTCATCACGAGTTCAGCTTCACTAAGTTGACTGAAGGATAAAATTATTCTCCTTGAACGAGAGAGTGATGCAAGTCTCTTGTCTTTGCTATCAAGAGATGACTCTGTTTCAATTATGATTTTTTCTGCTAAGTTTCTCATTGCCGTGTTTAAGACTTGTTAAGTCAGGTCTCTGAATTCTTTCAGAGTTAGGATTTGAATTCTTTGTTGAGTGGTTTTATCAAATTCTTTTATCAAGGCTTCTCTTAAGGCTTGTTTCTTTGCCATTGCTTTTTCTTCATCTTCTACGATAGCATTGTCTTTAAGGCTTGTTGCTACTGTGATGACTTGAACATTTTCATAGGAATTGAGATTTCTTTTGATATTTTTTATTTCATCCTCTATGCCTGTGGTCACAGAGACTTCTACAGCACACTTTGCCTTGTCGCTCCTGTAAATGCCTAAGTCACAGTCATAGCCTTTATTTTTGCCCTCAATCAGAACTTCGTAGTTTTTTTCATAGAAAGGTTTGATGAGCTTATGGACGATTAAAGCATGTAAAAAGCCAGATTTGCCTTCGTAGGAGTTACTTGGTTTGAAGCCATTTTCAGAAAGAAGGTTTTTGCCTTCGTCAGTAAGTTCAAGATAAGAGCCAAGTGAACCTCTGCCTTTCTTCAACTTGATTTTGTATTCATTAACAAAATTCTTTTCAATGAGGATTTTCTTAATTCTGTCCGCATCAGCGACGCTATGAAAATTCAAGTTATCTATGTGTTCTGTAAACGTGAGAAATGAATTTGTCGCTATTTCATTCAGCAATTGCAGAATTTTTCTTTTATCCGAGGTTTCTGCCTCTTGCTTTATTTCTAGCATTGTCTTTGCCTTGGGCTTTTCTTTTTCAAGTTCTTGAAAAATCATATTAAGAACTCTTTGCTTTTCCTCTTCTGGAATTGGTTTGCAATCAAATCTCTGATTTATTGGCTCAAAGATTTTTTCTTCGTCTATATCTTTGTTGACTTTGAACTCAGGAACATTAATCTTGAAAATTGGAGTGCCTGGTCTTGAGTCTAACTTCACTATCGCCTCACCGAGTTGAAGTGAATCAATCATATTGATTGTTTCTTCGTTGAATTTGAGAGACATTGATTCTGATATCTGTCTCATTTCAGTTGGGTCTGTCTTGAAAATGATTTTTGCTCCTGCCATTGCTCTTGCTCCAAGCGAAAGACTGGTATACGACTGATTAGATAAAATTTGCCAGACACCTGTGCTTCGTGTCATTCGGATATATTGCTCCAAAGGGGATAACCCGGCGAAAGTCTCTATCTTATTATAGTTACTGGTGAAAAATAGAGACTTCAATATAACTGGTTCCTGATAAGGGAAGCCAAAGTTTTTGCTCTTTGACATTTTCTATTCTTATTTTCTTTTTCCTTTGCGAGAACGATAAATTCC
>JBFLXN010000296.1:0-1923 GCA_040755715.1 Candidatus Edwardsiibacteriota bacterium | reverse complement strand
CTTGTTTTTTGATGTAAGGTTTTTGTTTATAACGAGTTAAATTATATCAAAAGCTGGAGGAAAAGTCAAGAAAAATAATCAGATAACCTGCAAAATATCAGCAGGTTATGAATTTTACAGAAGTCTAAGTAGGACAGTAATCGTAAAGGAGGTCTAACGGGATGAATCTAATTAGTGAGATTGAGAAAGAACAATTAAAGAAAAATATTCCTCCCTTTGCTCCTGGTGATACAGTGAAGGTGCAAGTGAGAGTAGTGGAAGGGGATAAGGAGAGATTGCAAGCCTTTCAGGGTGTGGTCATTCAGCGTCGGGGGAGTGGTCTTTCTGAGACCTTTACCGTGCGTCGGATTGCCAGTGGGATTGGTGTAGAAAGAATTTTCCCTATGCATTCGCCTAACTTGGCGAAAATCACCATTGTTAAGAAAGGAAGAGTCAGGCGAGCCAAACTCTTTTATTTACGAACCAAACGAGGTAAGGGTGCCCGCATTGAAGAGAAAAAAACTGGCTTCTCCGAGCCTAATCCTTGATTCGTTTCAGTGGGAAGAAGAACTTCAAAAGCAAGGTTTTAATGCCATTGCTGGAGTTGATGAGGCCGGCCGGGGGCCATTAGCCGGACCGGTAGTAGCGGCGGCCATAATTCTACCCTCTGACAGGAAACTTGTGTCTTCCTTGGGTATCCAGGACTCTAAAAAAGTCTCTCCTAAAAATAGAGAAGAAATTTTTGAAAATCTCAAAAAGATTGCTGTTGCTTTTGGCATAGGGGTAGTTGACCATCGGACAATTGATGAAATTAATATCCTTCAAGCAACTTACACCGCAATGCGTCAAGCCTTATTTAATCTCAAGATTTCCTGTGATTATGTTTTAGTTGATGGTTATCAAATCCCGGCATTGACTATTCCACAACAGGCAATTATCAAAGGTGATAGTAAAATTCTTTCCATTGCTGCCGCTTCCATTATCGCCAAGGTAACCAGAGATTGCCTGATGCAACAATTTGATGAACAGTTTCCTCAATATGGATTTGGCAAACACAAGGGTTATGGGACTCAAGAACATTTACAGAGATTGATGAATTACGGTCCCTGTGAAATCCACCGAAAGAGCTTCAGACCGGTAAGAGAAATAGTCTAAAAAGCGCGCCGTTAGATGACCACTGAGAAAGACACCAGAAAAATCTTCGGCACAAAAGGCGAAGACGAAGCAATCGTATATCTTGAAGAAAAGGGCTACAAGATTATTGAACAGAACTATCGCTGTGGCAGATTGGGTGAAATTGATATAGTGGCTAAAGATGGTGATGTCCTTGTCTTCTGTGAAGTCAAATCCCGGCACAGCGAAGAATACGGTCGTCCAGAAGAAGCGGTAACCATACCGAAGAGAAAACAGATTGTGAGAATGGCTTTGCGCTATTTAGTTACTAAGGGATTGCTTGGTAAAATTGATACAAGATTTGATGTTCTTGCTATTCGCTACGAAAACAGAGAAAAAAAGATAGAACATTTTGTTGATGCCTTTAGAGCGTAAAGAGACAAGAGTTAAATCTTAAATCGGTTATCAGGTTATCAAGAGATCAGGATGCAGGATATCAGATTATCAGAGGATCAGGAAATACAGATTAACCTGGTAGCCTGATAATCTGATACCCCTGATAACCTGGCAACCAGATACCTACTACCTGATAACCTGATATTCTGATAGCCGCTTTTAATAATGCAACCATTTACAGTGCTTTGTTAAATTTTGGCTCAAAATCTGCCTGAAAGCCTTCTGGCACAATAATATAAGCCTATGATGCACTTTTCTTGTGCTTTTGAGGAGGCCCTGAAGCCCCGATTTATCGGGGCTTGGGCTGTCTTTCTTCCCCCGACTTGTCGGGGGACAAGAGAAGAACAAGCCCAGAAGGCTTAAACGCTTGTCAGT
>JBFLXN010000295.1:0-1937 GCA_040755715.1 Candidatus Edwardsiibacteriota bacterium | reverse complement strand
TGACCCCTCTTAATAAAGGGGAATTTAAAGAGGCAGGCGATAAATTCAAATCCGCTATCTCAATATTTGAGGAATTAAAACAGCCGTTTGAAATCGCCAAGGCGTATTATTATTATGCCCAATCAATCAAAACTGTAGGGACAGGGCTTGTCCCTGTCCAATTTGATGACAAATCAAAGGAATATCTGCAAAAGGCAAGTGAACTTTTTGAAAAAATCGGTGCCAAAGCTTGGTTGAGAAGAATAAATGAAATGCTCAAAATGTAATTTTGATAATCCGGAAGGGCAAAAATTCTGTGGGAATTGTGGTGAACCACTTATAAGTCGTCCGGTCTCTGAAGAGAAGCGATTGGTCACCATTCTCTTTGCTGATCTTTCAGGGTTTACAAAACTCTCGCATAGCCTTGACCCTGAGGATGTTCAGGAACTTGCCAATTGTTGTTTTGAATACCTGAATAAAGCAGTCATTAAACACGAAGGCACAATCCATAAATACGAAGGCGATTTAGTGATTGCCTTGTTTGGAATCCCTACAAGTCATGAGGACGACCCGGAACGGGCGATAAAGGCAGGCTTAGAGATGATGGGACTTGTTCCTGAAATAAATGAGACCATTTCAAAAAGATTAAAGGCAAAGGGTGTAGTGGCAGACCTTGGTCTGCACATCGGTATAAATTGTGGCACTGTGGTTGCTGGCGAGGTGGGTTCTTTGGAGAAGAAAGAATACACGGTGATGGGCGATGCGGTCAATCTGGCATCACGATTAAAGGATAATGCAAAAAGGGGCGAGATAATAGTTTCTGAGCCGGTGTTCCGAGCATCAAGGTATCTGTTTGATTACGAAGCACTGCCACCAGTTACTGCTAAAGGGATTGAGGAGCCGGTCTGGGTATTCAAGCCATTGAAGATAAGAGAGAAGCCTGACCCAAAGCGAGGTATTCAGGGACTTTATTCGCCATTAGTCGGCCGGGACAAAGACTTAGAATCGCTCAAACAATCGGTCAAGAAATTGGAAAAAGGCGGATTTGGTGCGGCTTTCATTCTCGGCGATGCGGGTCTTGGTAAATCAAGGCTTTACGAAGAACTGAAAAAACATCTCATTTCTATAACGCAACCTGAAGGTTGCGACTACACTTTTTTCAAAAAACATTTAACCAATTACCAATTACCAATTACGATTCTTGAAGGTCATTGTCTCTCCTACGGAGATGCCATCACCTACTGGCCATTTTTACAGATTTTAGAGCAAATCTTTGGGATTACAGATGCTGATTCACCAAAAATAATTCAAGAAAAACTGCTGAAAAAGGCCAGGCATCTGTTTCCCGATGACTGGAAAGAGATCGTGCCATACATTGGTTATCTATTCTCCATTCGTTTCCCGGACGAACTTGATGAGAAGATAAAATACCTTGACCCTCAAGCTTTGAGGATTCAAATCTTTCTGAGCGTGAGAAAATTACTATTAACACTAGCAAAACAAAGTCCGATTCTTTTCGTAATCGAAGATTATCACTGGATTGATTCTGCCTCGTTAGAACTTTTAGAATTTATCTTTGAGGCTTTGTGTCATTCTGACCCTGAACGAAGTGAAGGGGAAGAATCTCATTTTCCTTTATTATTCCTCGCCCTTTCTCGTCCTGAAAAAGAAAAAGAATGTTATAAGGCAAAAGAACGTATTAAAAAGAAACTCGGCGAAGATTTTTTAGAGATTACCTTAAATCCTCTTGATTACGAAGCAAGCACCCAGCTTGCCTACAATCTCTTAAAAATCCCGGGCATTCCTGAGGAATTCAAAGAGAAGATTCTCTCCAAGGCCGAGGGCAATCCCTTTTATCTTGAAGAAATCCTCCGGTCTTTGATTGATTCTAATATTTTAATTTTTAAATCTGGCATCTGGACACTTAGCCCTTTGCCCTATGCCCTTAGCTCCATACA
>JBFLXN010000294.1:0-1943 GCA_040755715.1 Candidatus Edwardsiibacteriota bacterium | reverse complement strand
CCCCTCGTATAATATATTTATTAGTAGTATATGTAGTAGTAAGTTTAGTAAAGAGACTTTCTACTACAGACACTTTAAAAATTTACAAAAATAACAAAAAATGTTAAAAACCAATTTCTCACAACTTAAAATTCGCACGCAAATACACCTATTTGGCTCTGAAAGTACCAACTTAATGGTTTTATACCTACCCACTTCCGTCGAGCCTATTGCCAAAGAGAGAGGTCCTTGGTATCATATTCTTATTGGAGTAAACAAGGATATGAGAGGCAAGTTCTGTTTCCCCCTGTTGTTCCGGTTATTACCGGGAACTTCTTTTAAAGTTAGGAACCCTCGGATAACAGATGTGAATTCTCACCCGCACTCTGTTCTTTCTGACCAGGATGAACAGTTACATTTGAAGTTGATATCTCAGATTAACTGTTCCTGTACTCACCCAGCCAGAAAAGTTCTAATCTGCAGCGAGGCTGTTGTTATCTGTATATCACCGAGAACCTCTCTCTGGTTAATCTTGTTAATCACACTCCATAAGGAGGTGCATAATTTATGTCCAAAGAACTATTTGTAGGTATTGATACTGATTTAGATTCTCTGACTAATTGTTTCCTCAATAACTCAGGTGACATCCTCGTTAATCCTTTTGACTTATCCAATACTCTACCTGATGCCCAGAAACTTGAATCAAAAATCGATTCTGTTATGCAACAACATAATCTTGATAAACTTCTTATCGGTACCGAAGCTACTAACTTCTATGATTACCATATTATTGATTTCCTGGCCAATTCTCCTGTGCTAAACAAATATTCTCCTCAACTTTACAGGTTCAACCCCAATATTATTAAGGGCTTCAAAAAAAGTTATCCAGATTCTGATAAAACTGACCCTAATGATTCCTTCGTTATCGCTGACAGATTAAGGTTCGGACATCTCCCTGCTTCCTATAACTCTGAAAAACAATTTCTGCCTCTCCGTAGGCTAACCAGATATAGATTCCATCTGGCTCAATCTATCGTAAGAGAAAAAAATTATTTCCTGGCTCATCTCTTCCTTAAGTTCTCTGCCATTGCTCAAAATAATCCCTTTTCCAATACCTTCGGCAACACTTCTCTCTCTATTATTGAAGAATTCCTTTCAGTAGACGATATTGTTAATGCTCATTTGGATCAACTGATTGATTTTATCTTGGAACACTCTAAAAACAAATTGTCTCAATCAGAAGCTCAAAAAATATCCCAACTACTGAAATATGCTGCCAGAGAATCTTACAGGCTCAGACCTGCTTTGGATAAGTCTGTTAATCTTATCCTGGCTACTTCTATCTCTAATATCCGAACCCTATCCAGCACTATCAAGAAAATTGATAAAACTATTTCTGAAGAAGTCAAAGCTTTTAATAACACCCTTATTACCGTAGACGGTATAGGACCTGTTTATTCCAGTGGTATCCTTGCTGAAATCGGTGACATCAGAAGATTTCCAAACGAATCTAAAATAGCCAAATTAGCAGGTCTCGCTTGGAAAAAGTTTCAGTCAGGTAAATTTATAGCTGTTGAAACCCGTATGCTGCGTTGTGCTAATAAATATTTACGTTACTACCTTATTGAAGCAGCTAACTCATTGCGAGTACACAATGAGGATTACAGAAATTTCTATCAAAAGAAATTTCAGGAGGTCTCTAAACACAAACATAAGCGAGCTATCGCTCTTACTGCCAGAAAATTTGTGAGATTAGTTTTTGCTTTACTTTCTAAAAAGCAAATCTATTCTCCTGATTTCTCTCTTAACAGGAGGTCCAATGTTACCTAACCTGTTAACTGCTGATATCAACTGGCTATTTGTTTGTCAAAGAACTCTTTTATTTAAACTTCAATCAAATTTCCTTAACTTTGAAGCGAGGGATTTTTTACCCCTTATGAACTTGACATTTTACCGCACAACTT
>JBFLXN010000293.1:0-1951 GCA_040755715.1 Candidatus Edwardsiibacteriota bacterium | reverse complement strand
CGGCCTTTATCGCAGAGCACTTCAACTCTGCGCTGTGTAAGACCCCATTCATTTGCTTTATCCTTAGGGGTAACATAATCCATGGTAAAAACTCCTATCTAGTTACCCCTGAAAAATGCACAATTAGTAGCACACTTCAGGAGCTAACTGTTAAAATATGTATTTATGCTCCTTGACATTCTAAAAGAAATAATATTTTCAGGGCACATGCCACCAGATCACCCTAAATTATGCCATCTTCACCACCTTTGACAGGTTATGAGCAAATATCGCCCAACCAACTTCGGTTTTCGAGGCAGAGTACCCCCGTACACGTAAGCGAGCTAAACCAAAGCATCTTTTCAAGCAGCTTATACGGCCTTCTATGCCGGCGCGCCACCGCTGATACTTCTTGAAGGTTGACTTCTTTTCGGTTTCCATGCGGGCTTTACTCTTTTTCCCACGGCGGGGGATGCATATATTCTTTACCCCAACTGATGCAAGGTTTTCTTCATTTTCTTTAGTACCATAACCACGATCCGCTGATACTGTTTCAGGTGCTTTGCCAAATAAATTGATATGCTGTTCTATAGCGTCAGATAGCAAAGAATCATCCGATGGGTTGCCTTTATAAAGCTCATAATCCGTGATGATTCCAAATCCGTTTTCGGATAACTGCAGTTTGTAGCCAAACTCAACTTTTTTGCCCAGTTTGCCTTTTTTGATGGGTCTGGCATCCTGGTCATGAATACTGATAAGACGGTCCTTTAGGTTGGTATTACCATTGTTGACTTCCCGGGATTGCTCCACTATTTTTTCTGTAGCTTTGACTATGTCGGTTAACTTATCAGTTAATAGGGTATCTACTTTCCCAGGATTTTGGGAAGCTCTTTTAAGAACTCGCTTAGCACTGCTAACCGCTTCCTGTACTGTATCAGCTATTTCACCGGTAATCTTTCTGACTTCGGCTTTACTGTCACCGGAACGGCGCTTCAGAGTTTTGGCTATTGTTAGAAGCTTATTTTTCACTGTACGGGTTTTGCTCCTGAAGTCCCCAGTAAGCTCGCTGGCAGTTTCGGATATATTGCCTACAACTTTCTTTATCTTATTGATGCAATCCATCATAAGTCCAGAATCGGTAGGATAATGGATGTTTGATTCAACTACCGTAGTATCAATACGGAGCCTTTTTCCGAATCTGGAGTTTTTTTTAGAGAGCTTTACTGCAAGCAAATGGTTTAATTCTTTAATGGTGTTTTCTCCGTATTTGTGTGTAAGCTTTATGAGAGTTGTACTGTCTGGAACTTCCTCTTCCATTGGAATACGGCAAAACTTTTTGAGGGAAAGATTCGTAGAGACATCTTCAACAAGCGTTTCGTAGCCATACTGAAAAATCTCTTTAAGAACCATAAGGCGCATATATGGTCTGAGTGGTACTGTGCCACGTCCTAACAGACTGTGAGAAACTTTTAGAAACGGTTCTTCCAGTGTCTCGTCTTGAAGTAGTATATCGACTTTTTCCAATAATGGATGAAGCTTTCTTGCCTTTGGTGGTATCAGAAGGTCAAACAGTGTCTCGTTTTCACTAAAATTTGGATAATCTAATCTAAACATAAAGCACCTCTCAAAAGGGATTTTACTGTAATATTCGACATTTATACGCAAAAATCCTTTTTGAAATGAGCAATTTCAATACTTTTTTTCCTCTATTTTTCAGGGGTAACTAATTAACGACGTACTAAGTTGAAGTGCGGCGGAGCCGCTTTTTTTATTGAAAATGGAAAGTATGTTAATCTGTACAATGGGGTTGCAAGGGGCAGAGCCCTTTGCCGTTGAAGGAGGGTGCTCAGGATGCTTGCATCCGTCGAAGGGAAACATAGGGTTCCCTAGCGAAAAGAATCAGCGTGAGCTGACTTTTTTTATGTTGAATTTTAAATTGTTATGTCAAAAAGAAGGGAAATTGACAAATTTG
>JBFLXN010000292.1:0-1959 GCA_040755715.1 Candidatus Edwardsiibacteriota bacterium | reverse complement strand
CTGAAGTTATTTCAAATTTCCAAATATTTAGGTGATAGTTTGCACCGAAATCGGAAAAGCTAACAAACATATTGATATTTCAGCGTCTTCCTTTAAAATTTGCACCGAAATCGGTGAAGCCCCAATTTTTTTTGTTGACTTCTTTATCACAAATTTAGTATAATTACAAAGGAGAAAAAATGAGAATCTACAAAAGAGGAAAGATTTGGTATATTGACTATACCTATAAAGGCAAGCGTATCCGTAAGAGAATAGGGCAGTCAAAGAATGTTGCTGAATTGACTTTAAAAGATATTGAGGTGAAAATTGCCAAAGGCGAACATTTAGGAATTCATGAAAGTCAGAAGATTCTGTTTGAAGATTTCGCAAAACAATATCTCGAATATGCCAAAACAAATAAGTCAGCAAAGATGTATTCGCTCAACGTTGTAAATCTTCATGCGCTGGTTCCCTTCTTCAAAGGAAAATATCTTTCTGAAATGATCCCTCAGGAAATTGAAAGATATAAAACAGAAAGACTGAAGAATGTCACGCCTGCTAGTGTTAATCGTGACCTTTCTTGCTTTCGTAATTTATTTAATAAGGCTATAGAATGGGGATGTGTCAACACAAGTCCAATGAAAGGGGTAAAACTACTAAAAGAACCACCCGGAAGATTGAGATTTTTGAGCAAAGAAGAAATCAGCGCGTTGTTTAGAGAACTTCCGTCTGGCTCAAAACTTATTGTCTTCTTTGCATTGCACACCGGTTTGAGAAAGTCTGAAATTCTAAATCTCAAATGGACCAATGTCGATTTCAAAAACAGAATGATAATTGTGGAGAAGACAAAAACAAATGAGCGCCGGATAATTCCAATGAATCAGGCAGTCTATGAACAATTGCAGGGGATTTCTCTCAAAAGAAATGGAGAATTAGTATTTTCAGACGAGTATAGGAAAAATTTACGCAAGAATTTTGAGGGAGCATTGAAAAGAGCCAACATCAAGGATTTCCGGTTTCACGACTTGAGGCACACCTTTGCAAGTTATCTTGTGATGAATGGAGCAAGTCTTAAAGTTGTTCAACAACTTCTTGGACACAAAGATATAGAAATGACAATGAGATATTCGCATCTTTCACAAGACCATCTCCAAGATACGATAAACAAATTGAACTTCTCTAATGAGATGGCACAAATTAGGCACAATGAAAAGAGCCAGCGAACTCTTGTTGTGCAACCCATTGATATTCAAGGTGCGGCGGTAGCTCAATTGGTAGAGCATCTGCCTTCCAAGCAGATGGTCGCCGGTTCAAACCCGGTCCGCCGCTTAGATAATAAAAAATTACCGTTGGGCAAGCATCAGAGCCTACGGACAGGTTTTGCTCTGCATCTCGAGACAACAGGGAGGGAAAAATCTGCCCATTAGTCCTGCCTTTGGCGGGACATTAGGGCGATTTTCCTTGATTGCCTAGAAAATTATACTACAGAAATATGGAGAAACGGAAACACAGAATTCCGTGCTTCCGTGATAAGGTTTTTTCCTTGACAACTATTCTTTTATTGTGTTATAATTCACTCTGAAAGGAGGGATGCGAAGAGGAACTTCTTTGTGGGTTTTCTAATATCAATAAAAAGAGGGGGTGAAGGGAAATTCAAGAGACTAAGAGTTTTGTGTATGGCAAGAACAGTCCTCGCCGCTTAAAAACTGGTATTCCTCTAAAAATTTACCCCGTAGATTTGCTCTACTTGTGCTTTGCTTTGTTGAAGCAAAAGTGCGGGTTTACTTCACAGAGTGAGAAAACAATCGGATAGTTTTTCCTCCCTGTAGAGTTACCCATTACCCCAAGAAAATACTGTCATTTACGAATTAAAAGTGCACACTTTTTAACGGATTTATGATTTAAAAGTGCACACCCAAAATGCTATAATCTAACCCAAAAAAGGAGGGTTGGGTTATGGCAAAACATTTACACAAAAGG
>JBFLXN010000291.1:0-1986 GCA_040755715.1 Candidatus Edwardsiibacteriota bacterium | reverse complement strand
GGAGTGAAGGAAAATCAACACTGACAAGCGTTTAAGCCTTCTGGGCTTGTTCTTCTCTTGTCCCCCGACAAGTCGGGGGAAGAAAGACAGCCCAAGCCCCGATAAATCGGGGCTTCAGGGCATCCTCTCACAACCTTAACTACATATGCGCAAACCCATCATCGCCGGAAACTGGAAGATGTTCAAGACTATTTCTGAAGCCAAAACACTGGCATCAGAAATAGTGGAAGGAGTTAAAGGAGTTGAAGGGGCTGAAATAGTTATCTGCCCACCATTTACTGCTCTCTCAGAAGTATCTAAAGTGATAAAAAATTCAAATGTCATTTTAGGCGCCCAGAATATGCATTGGGAAAAAGAAGGTGCCTACACTGGAGAAATTTCCAGAAATTTTTTGTTTGATATTGGGTGTCAATATGTGATAATAGGACATTCAGAAAGAAGACAGTATTTTGGAGAGACAAACAAAACTTGTAACCTCAAAGTCAAATCAGCTCTGGAATTCGGACTCAAACCTATTCTCTGCGTGGGAGAAACCCTGGCTGAAAGAGAGAGTGGAAAGACCTTTGAAATCGTGGAGAATCACTTAAAAGGAGGATTGAAAGAAATCCCTCCTGAAAAAATGAAATGTGTAGTAATTGCCTATGAGCCAGTTTGGGCTATTGGCACAGGTAAGACAGCCACTCCAGAACAAGCCGAAGAAGTTCAAAAATATATTAGGAAATTGGTAGCTGAAATTTACAGTGAAAAAATAGCCGAAGAAATTCGGATTCAATACGGTGGCAGTGTTAAGCCAGAGAACATCAAAGATTTGATGGCTCAACCAGACATTGACGGTGCTTTGGTAGGAGGAGCAAGTCTAAAGGCAGAGACATTTGTGAAGATTGTAAGATTCAATTTGTGAAGTTATGATCACACAGATTAAAGATAAGATGACGCAGATGAAAAGAATCCCGACAAGTCGGGACTGTGTAATCTCCTTTAAAAAATCTGCGTAATCATATTCCGAACGAAGTGAGGAATATCTTATGGGACTTACTTATGTAAAAGTCATCATTGCCCATCCCACTGATTGGGAGAAACAAAAAGAGATGGAACTTCTGGTAGACACTGGCGCAGTGCTCAGTGTTATTCCTTGCGAGACCTTAGAAAAATTGGGAATAACTCCGGTAGGCAAACAAAGATTTAAGATTTTTGGAGGAGGCTCAGTTGAGCGAAGTGTCGGTGGGATACTAATCAGATACAATACTACCTCGGCGATAGTTCCAACAGCATTTGGGGAGAAAGGAGATACCTCTATTTTGGGGACGACCGCCCTGGAAGCATTGGGATATGAGGTAGACCCTGTCACAAAACAACTCAAGGCAGTAGAGTTACTACTTCTTTAAACACAAAGGAGACTTTTTATGTTTGGATTTCTCTTAATGATTCATATTCTCACCTGTATTATTCTCATCTTGGCGGTGTTGCTTCAGTCAGGGGCAAAGGGAGGAGGTCTGGCTTCTGGCTTTGGTGGTGGAGGAGGAGAATTCTTCTTTGGTGGCCGGGGAGCGGCTCCTTTTTTGGTAAAAGCTACCTCCGTTTTGGCGATTATTTTTATGCTAACCTCACTTTCCCTGGCACTCATTTCAGCCCGCCAGGTAGTTACACCCAAGACAGCCATTCAGAAAGAATTAGAAAAGACAAGAAAGGAGACACCACCAGCCACTACACCAGAAGGTAGTCAACAAAAAAGCCCATTCCCGGCCGAAGAGAAGAAATAGATGAGGATGAAAAAGTAGCGAGTAGCAAGGAGCGAGTAGAGAGATTTTTCTCGTTACTCGCTACTCTCTACTTGCTACTTACTCTTTGTTTCTACGATATATAGGGCTTCACGAAATTAAAGATTTGGGATTAGCGATTTAACGAATCTGATTTTATCTACTTGGTCACTTCTCACAGCGGTTAAGGCGACAGAAAGTACAGTGATATGAGCTATAGTGCAGATAT
>JBFLXN010000290.1:0-2044 GCA_040755715.1 Candidatus Edwardsiibacteriota bacterium | reverse complement strand
CGCCATATTAGAAACGACAGACTTAGGCTGAAAAACAAAAGTTATGTTTAGCAAATACGATGAAGCAACAAACTGCAATGGAAAATCTACAATTTTAAGATAGCATAGAAATGAAGAAAAAGTCAAGGAAAAACTCCTCGCTTTCACTTCGGACCCAGCCACTCTGTCTATTTTTCTAGCGGGTCAAGAATAAAAAGGCACAAAAAATGGGAGGAGTAAAACATACCCTCCCAAATCTTTGCTATATTATTTCTTATTGCCGTTTAGATAATGAAGCATTGTAAATTTCTACTGCCTTTGGGATACGCGGCTCGGCCAAAGCTTGTAAAATCGCACCAATAGTTATAGAAACTGCCGCTCCTATGTAATACTGTTTCTTCTTTTCCTTCTCCATCTTGGATGTCAATGCATAACCCGCAAGAAAACCGCCGACTCCAGCGGCTATGTTACCAGAAACACTAAATGTCGCATAGGTATTAACCTCTTTCACTGCCTCAGGGGAAGTAACCACGGCTTTTTTTAGATTACCACCAGCAAAACCTATACCTTGTTCTTTCCCGTTCTGGATAAACTTGTAGCCAGTCCAGAAAGATTTTTTGAGCTGGATTTCCTGTGAGTAAGCCATACCTGTAGTAAATATCACAGATAACAGGATTAAGGTAGTTGTTTTAATCATTTTAGCTCCTCCTTGTATAATATGTGTTAGTTGACTCGGGATTTCACCACAGACTTTAAAATAAAAATTTTAACCACGTAACCCTAATGATATTGATTACAAAACTATCTTTCATTTCTTATTGAACAATACCTAATATGTTTTTTAGCTAAATGTGGATAATGTCTCTTCTCAGTTTTAGAAAGAGAGATTAGACGAAGATGTCTTTACTCTCATTCATGATGAAAAATTTGCTTTACAAAAGCGGGTCCTTTATCATATATTTTAAAGTAAATTTATGAGAGGGAAACGCGTCTCCTCCTTGCACCTCTTGAGTGCCTCAGAGAGAAAGCGCCCCTTTCCTTTCTCGGAAAGTAATGCCAACGCGCACACTGCAGATAAACTCCTCTCTTTGGGTAAATTATTAAAACAAAACCTTTCCATTCTTTTTCAAATTCAACCCGTTTTTCAAAGAAACGTCGGCCATTGTCCTCAATCAATAGTGAATCAGGATTTACACCAATAACCACTGCATAATGATTGTCTCTTAAGTGAACAATAGCCGGCAAGGGAATTTTCTGTAAGCCAGAATAATCGGTTTGAGCTCCAGCCGCTTCAAATCCTAATGACCGGGCAGCTAATGCCAAGTCCAACATAGTACTCCCTTTTGCCCTCATTTTAGCTAATTTGGCTAAACTATCTGGTGATATTTCAACCCGATACCAACGAAGTGCTAATGAAAGGGCAATAGGACCACAATACCCAGAGGTATTTGATTTGGAGCCTTTCGCTTTGGCTGTGGTTCTAAATATCCAGTAGCCAAAGAATATGACAATTGAAATCAAGCCAATAAATACCAAGATATTTAGCCACAGATTTCCACAGATTTTCAGAGATTTTAATCCGTTCACGGTGAATCTCTTCAGGATGAATCCGTGCTTCGTTTGGCATATGATTACACAGATTAACGAATCAGTTTTATCGGCGTAATCTGTCTTTTTAATCTGCGTAATCAAGACATTATTCAAATTCCTAGACACCTACACAATATTATACAACTCTGAAAATATTCTGTCAAGACTTTTTTTCAAATTTTTTATACAGTTTCTATTAGTCTTTCAACAAAAACTATTTAATAAAAAACGCCACGCCGCCAATCTTGACCTCAACTTCCGGCGGGGTTGTCTTTTCTGAAGAGAGAGAAATTTCTTCAATCTTTATTAGAGAACCTGATTTGTGCAGGAGATTTATGTATTTGCCTGAGTTGTGATACTTAGAAGTGAGTTCAAGTCTGAATGGAAGTTCTTTGTGTCTTTCTTTATCTCGCTCTTTCAAAGGTCTTATAGAAATAAAGTCAACATCGCTTTTCTTTGCTGATTCAATCAAGGT
>JBFLXN010000029.1:0-22222 GCA_040755715.1 Candidatus Edwardsiibacteriota bacterium | reverse complement strand
GATGCGCATTTGGGGATCGCCAAAGACACCAAATACTTCAGTATCGGGGATGAATCCTTTGAACCTATAAGCGTCTGCTAATCGTTTGTGTTTGTTCATATTATTATTTTAGCAAATTCGCAAGGTGGATTGCAACATCTATTCAACTAAAATTTCAAAAGGTTATGAGAGTTTCAAAGAACATTTTACCCACTTGATCGGGAGAAGACCCATTAATAAATTTGCCAAGAAACACGACAAAAAATTATCTGGAATAAGTCCACAGGCTTTGGAGAAATTGATGCATCATTCCTGGTCTGGAAATGTCCGAGAATTCCAAAGTGCCCTAGAATATGCGGTAGTTTTGACTAAGAGCGAAAAAGTAATCATTGAGGATTTACCAGAGGATGTGCTGAAAGAAGATGGTCAGCACTTAGAAAGAGAAGAGAATACATTGACCAAACTGGTGGCCGAATACGAGAAAGAGGAAATAAAAAAGGCACTAGAAAATTTTAACTGGAACATGCAAAAAGCAGCACAAAGATTAGGACTGAGTGAGAGAGGATTATATAGAAAGATTAGAAAATATGCATTAAAAAAATGAATCTACAGACATTTCGCTCCTAACGGAGCTAAATTATACTTTGGTAATCAATTTCTATAAACATTTCGCCCTTACAGGGCTCAAATCAACGGCCTGATTAGGATATTTATCAACCGATAAATGTGCACTACCAATTTTTAGCCGACACAAAAATCTCTATACTCCTTGATTACACAGATTTCTGCCATAATTCTGGTGGAAAGACGGATTTCAAATCCGTCTAATCCGTTTGTCTGGAATTTGGAAATTGGTTATTGGTGCTCCCGCCAGAGGAGGGTCTGCCTCAGGCATGATGCCTTAAGCATAATATTTGTAATTTGGGATTTGAATTTTGGGATTTCTGAACTTTGGAAAGAAATTTCCAAAGTTCAGTATTAATACTCACTCACTACCCCTGAACGACGCACCTTGCGCTCCATTCCGTAAAAAACAAAAACGCCAAAGGCGATGAAGAATAAATCTATCCCGGCTAAGATAACCACATTTTCCCAGAGTTCTATCACTGACCGATTGAGCAACATTAAACCACGAATTACCACTAAGGCATAAGTTAGAGGAATAGCCCAACTGATTATCTTGAGAATTGGACTAATCTCTACTGGATAGCGAACAGGTGAGCAAAGCATAAAAACATTTTCTAAAGTATGCGCCAGACTGCGAGATTCTTTAATTTGCAGAGTAATCCCCGCCAGGGCAATACCAAGACCATAGAGTCCAGTGACCGTCAAGACCATTACTAAAAGAGTTGGCATGATTTTGCCCAAAGTAAGTTTCAATCCAAAAAGAACGACACAAACTGCCGCCTGGGAAATGGCAAAAAATGTCGCCATAATACTTTCACTCAGGGCTTTACCCAAAAGAATAGTCAGGCGATTGGTAGGACTGCCGAGAATCAATTCCAAAGTCCCCCAGTATGATTCTACACGCAGAGAACCACCCATTCCATAAAGTGAAGAGAAGACATAGCTGGAAACCACTGCCCCAATGAGGACAAAAGGAATATACTGTCCAGTCCCGGTTAATCCTTTGAAAGATTGGCTCATCAATCCACCCACCAGCGCAATTCCCTGAAATAGGAATGGAATCACCCATAGTAGAGGGAAAATTGCCCAAAAGATTATTTCTACTGGATAACAAAGCCAGATTAAAATATTTTTCTTAATCTCCTGTTTTATGGCTTCAAGATTCTGTTGAATAGTCATTTTGTATCTAAGATGATTGGCAGGCCATCTTTTCCGGCACCGATAATGACCACTTTGGCATTGGGAGAATTAGCAAGTTTCTCTGTAGCCTCAATTCCTTTCCAGCGCAGAAGTGCCTCACTAATTCCCCTGGCGACAATATTCTGGAAGTCTGCAATTCCCTGGGCTTCAATGCGTTTACGGTCTGCTTCTTGTCTCTCCTTTGCTAAGACAAACTGCATCCGCTGACTTTCCTGTTCGGCGCGTAATTTTTCCTCAATCGCTTCTGTCAACTTAGGTGGAAGTCCCACACGCCGTAAGGGAGTGTTTTCTACCACGATGCCGCGTGGTGCTATTATCTTTGAAAGTTCTTCTTGAATCTGCTTGGTGAGTACTTCACGCTCTGAAGTATAAAGAGCACGGGCTTCGTATGCCGCCGTCACACCCCTACTTACAGAACGGAACTGCGGCTCAAGGATGATTGAAACATAATCTCTTCCAATAGTCTTATATACTTCTGCCGCCTTTTCAGAGTCCAGATGAAAAATGGCGCTAATTTCTAATTGCACTGTTAATCCTTCCTTTGAAGGAACATCCATTGTTTCTTTTATCTCCTGTGTCTTTACTGAGAATTTGATAATGCGTGCCAGAGGATTCCTAAAGTTAATTCCTGCTTTGAGTGTGGCTTTAGAAACTGTACCAAAGAAATCAACTACTCCCACATGCCCTGCCGGTATAACGGTTAGAATCTGAGTAATGGCAATCACTACAAAAACTATAGTAACCACCATGGCAATTTGGCTTGTCTGGCGAAAAGCAATATTGTGCTGTTCAAGCACTTTCTTTCTGGCAGCTACCCAGACAAAAATAGCCACCACTACTACAATCATTGAGAAAAGAAATACCATAGAACCTCCTTTTTAGTTTAACTGCTCAATATTTTTCAAATAATCTCCCCCACTCTGTCTTCATAAATTCTCTAATTCTTTTCTTGCCAATGATGGGATACCACAGATAATCGTGAAATAGAGTAGAGGCGAGTGGTGCCCAGATGACTAAGGGAGAATGAAGAAAAGGCTTTTCCAGAAATCTTAATGGGCCCTTGCGCAATAATTGGTCTCCCCAGATAACCAAACTCCTTTTTGTTTTAAAACCAAAATTTACCTCAGAAACATCTTCTCCTGCTATTTCTATTTCCTTAAGTCTTCCTATTCCCAATTTCATTTCATCGCACATTCTAATATAGGGAATCTCCGTAGGGTTAAATCCCATCATCTTGGCAGCTACCGCATCTATAGCGACCAAATCACCACTCGCTAAGAGGTAATTTTTTATCTTGGGAATCATTGTCCTTGGCCCTGCTCCATCTCCACATACTGTGCCATCCATTACCGCAAAAATTCCTGGCTGAAGTTCTTTTTGCATAATCATTAAGTCAACCAAAACTTCGTGTATATGCTTATGGGCATAATGCCTTACTTCTTTAAGCAGTCCTCCAAATGAATTTTTAATCGCCCCGGTTGTCATTGAATGTCCGTGTGTCTTTATCGTAGGAAGATGAATAACATTTTTCCCGATGAACATCTTAGGTATCTCAATGCCTTCGGGAAATATTTTGTCTAACTTTAGCAGTTTTCCCTTAAACTCATATTTAACCCATTCCACTTCTGGTAAAGAAACAAAAGGAAGACCATATTTTTGTAATACCACCAGCCACTTATTGTTAATGGCACCTTTGACAGGTTCGGTTACTACCGTTTTATTTTCCACTGGAAACAATTTTTCTTTTAAAAAGCCGTCCCTGAGCAGAGTTTTTACTATCCCTTCCACCTGCCAGGGCTGGGAAGAACAAGCAGGAAAGTATTTCGTCCAAGAGAGGTTAAGTTTTAAAAGAGTGTCTTTATCTTTATCAATAAACTTTTCGTATTCGGCAAGATGCATCAATTTTGCGTAATCATCTAAGATTGTCTCCGGACTGGTTCTAAGCACTACTACTTTTGATTTTGGCATCTGGTTACCCATATAATATTATCCCTGCTGTTATCACCCATAGAAGAATATCAATCATCAAAGGTTTATCTGTGACTAAAATATTTTCTGGATTCCCGCCCAATCCTTTTTGGTGAATGAGATACAGGTATCGGAAAATTCCATAGAGGACAAAAGGAACGGTAAAGATAAGATTCTTGGTCTTAAACTTTTGAATTGTTTCCGGAGAGACGGTATAAAGAGTATAGGCCACCACCGTGGCGGAAGTAACTACTGAAATCATCTGGTCTAACAGATAAGGGCTATATTCTGCCAGGACCTTTCTATAATTCTGGGCTTTTTCTTTTAAAACCACTAACTCATATCTTCTCTTGCTTAATCCGAGGAAAAGAGACAGAAGGATGGCGCAGACTAAAAACCAAGAAGAAATCTCCACATTGATGACCACTGCCCCGGCTAAGACTCGCAGAACAAAACCAATAGCGACAATGAAGACATCTAAAATAACCACATTTTTTAAAGAAAAAGAATAGGCTAATTGAAGCAGAAAGTAAGCCAAGGCAATTATGAAAAAAGATAGATTTAACCAATAAGACACGGCTAAGGAAGAGGGTATAAAAATTATCAAGGCCGATATGGCCTGACCAGCCTTAAGCCTCCCTGAAGCAAGTGGTCTATGAGATTTGACAGGATGGCGCCTATCCTGTTCTAAGTCAGTGAGGTCATTGAAAATGTAGATAGAACCTGAGAGAAAACAAAAAATAAGAAAGGCAAATATTACTTTAGATAGTAAGAGGAAATCCAAAATATTTTGAGAAAATAAAATCCCTGCGAAGATAAACAGATTTTTCATCCACTGCTTGGAGCGAAAACTTTCCCAAATAAGAATGAAGGTTTTCATAATTTTGTCCCCTGGCTATTCATTGATAATATCAAATTCAACTAACTAAAAGATGTCAGCGATGGTAAAGGCCGGTGACAGCAATGTTCTTATCACCGTCATCGGTGTTTTTAATCGACGTAATCACACCATTATTTAGTTGACAAGGCAATATAAAAACAATGATACGGGCTTCGTAAACTTAACCCATCGACGATAAACTGGTATCTTCTGTAAGTCTAACCCCTGTAAGGTAAATAAACACATCTTCTAAAGTCGGTTCTTTTGTATCTACGGCTAGAATTTTTGCTTCTTTTCTGGCCAGGTCAATTATTTCACTGAGAATCTTTTCAGGCTCCTCAGTCTGAATCCGAAGAAATGAAGTTCCCCCTTCAGTTTCAAGATAGGCTCGGGAAACACTGGAGAGATTTTTAAACTTCTCTATGGTAAGTTGCCCCTGGCATTTTATTTCCAAGATACGCTCAAATGGTATGTTTCTTTTCAGATTCTCTGGAGTATCTATGGCTACTATTTTCCCTCTGTTGATGAAAGCCAGACGGTGGCAAAGTTCATCAGCCTCATCCATATAATGAGTAGTCAAAAGGATTGTTTTTCCCTGTTTTTTGTTGAGTTCCTCTTTAATAAATTGCCGGAGAAAGCGAGAAAATTGTGGGTCAAGCCCTAAGGTTGGTTCATCAAAGAGAAGAATAGCGGGATTATGTAAAATCGCCCGGCAGACAGAAACTTTTTGTCGCATACCAGTAGAATACTTTTCCAACCGTTCGTTTTCTCTGTCTTTCAACTCCATTACTTCAAAGAGATAATCGCTTCTCTCCTGTATTTCTTGTTTGGACATTCCATAGAGTGCTCCAAAATATTTCAAATTATCTCTGGCGGAAAGTTTCCAATAGAGTGTTCTTTCTCCGCCAGTAGTAACACCGATTTGACGACGAATAGCATTGCCGTCTCTCAAGAGGTCGTAGCCGAGGATTTTTGCCGTGCCCTCATTTGGCAATAGAAGAGTGGAAAGACACTTCACCAGAGTGGTCTTACCAGCACCGTTTGGACCCAAAAGGCCAAAAAGCTCGCCTTGGTCAATTTCTAAATTTACCTGGTCTACCGCCATCAGGAAATCATCATTCGGATTTCCTTTATCTCCCCGTTTTTTCTTGCCTTTTCTCTTGAAGGACTTAGTCAAGTTTTTGATGATTATTGCTTTGTTCATGTAGGTATACCACCCCGAGTCATTGAGTCGTTAGGTCATTGAGTAATTGAGTCATTATTCATTCCGTTCTGTGCTTTCTGCCTTTTTATAGATGCAATGTAACCATTCAGGTTTGACTCTTAAGATTATACTTTTCTTCTTCTGGTAATTTCTTGATTAGTTCGCTCACCTTACGGCTGAACTCGCGCGCTAATTTGCAGACCTCTAGCGCTTTGTGACGTAAATTTGTGAGGTTTTGTAGTGTAGCCCTTTATGGGCGTAATTACGGGGACAAGCCCCCTCGGGCGTCCCGATTTATCGGGACGGGCGAGCCTACACTACCACTGAAACTGTCAAACATCTGTGTCACAAACCTCTAGTTCTTCAATTGTACGGATAATTCGCTTATCCATTGACTTAATGACCTATTCTATTCTAAACCCAGCCACATATCCTCCTATCCGGTCCAGCACATAGAGTTTATTTTCACCAACTAAAACCAGATCTATTGGCTCCTTCAGTTCAGTAGAAAAAGAAGACATTAGTTGACCGAAAGAATTAAGAACTACTATTGAAGAAGTCCCCGTATCTGTCACTAATAAATTACCATTAGGAGCTATCTTCAGTCCCACTGGTGAATGCAAGATATTCTTACCTAGATTTGTGAGGTATCGCCCAAGCCGACTGAAGACTGCAACCCGTCCATTTCCTTGGTCAGTAACAAAAATCTTCTCTTTAAAAAATACAATTTTCTGTGGATTAATCATTTGACCTTCACCAGTTCCGAATTCTCCGAAATCAAATTTCCTGCGTCCAAATTCGTCAAAGACAAAGACCTTACAGCGTTCCTGGTCAAGAACATACATCTCACCACTGGGAGCAAAAGTAACGGCAAAAGGCCGCTTAAATTCTACATTCTCTATTTTTAGCAAAAATTTCCCATCTGCCTCAAACCGCTGCAAACACCGGTTTTGAGAATCCACCGTATAAATAAAAAAGTCATTCTTAGCTACCAAGTCTGTCAGTTCTTGAAATTGACCATCCTGACTTCCGAAACCGCCGAATTCTGAAAGGTAATGACCCAATGAATCAAAGATAACTATTCTATGATTTCCTGCATCAGCAATCAGGATTCTTCCTTTAAAATCATAAGTAATGGCAGTGGAGTGATTCAGTTCACCAGGACCATTCCCGGGAGCGCCAAATGAAGAAAGAAATTGAAGGGCTATTTTCTTATTCGATAGGACAGCCGTCCCAGCTGTCAGGATATTGTCAGTGGGTGCTTTAGATTTGAGTTCAGGACTAACTTTCACCAGAACACAACTTGCTATAAGCAGTATGTTACTTAAGAAGAACCATTTTAACATTTGATGGTTTTCCTTATAGGTAATCTTTTTTTATTTTATCATATTTTAAAGGTCTTTGTCAAAGGATTTTCACTTGAGGAAAATTTACCTCCATTTTCCAAAAAAGACCCTGCACCTAGGCATAGGTGCGGGGCAAATTGGAACGCCCTTCTTTGACCCAACCCCCCTCCCCCTTCCCCAATGGGGAAGGGGAGAAAGGGGTTAAGGTTACCTCAGCAAAATCATCTTCCTTGTAGCCGTGAAATCACCCACCTTTCCGCCAAAATCGTCCGCCTGCCGTCCTGTGGGCAGGGAGCCGCCGTGGGGTGTGACGGACAAACGATAAAAATAAACACCGCTAGCTAAACTTCTGCCTCTATCATTCTTACCATTCCATTTTATAACAGGGTCTTCTCCACTCTTTTTCTTCGCTAATTTCAACCCACAGTTTTTGTAATTTATAAAATCTCTTACCCATAGATTCACGCTAGACGCTAGACGCTTTACGCGTCTAGCGTTTTACGAACTTTCTCGCCGCTTTAAAGAGTTCTTCTTTATTATTTAATTTCGGATTTTCTAAGACTTTGGCCAAAAGATGGTTGAGAATCTTTCCAATTATCGGTCCGGAGGGTAAGTTGAATTCTTGCATCACATCATAACCATTTATCGCTAAATCTTTCACACTCAAAGGAGGTTTTTTCGCTAACTCTTCCCGAATAATTTTTTCAAAAGTGTCAATATATTCTAAAGAACCACCCATCCCTTGAGCTTTGACATCCGCTCGTCTAAGTTCCAACAACTGAAAGATACCTTCCTCTCCTACTCGGCGAATCAGACGACGCAGTCCCTTATCTGTCTCCGGCACAGAAAACATATGCTTCTTTACTAAAATTAAAACTTTTTCTGTAACCTCATTAGAATACCGAAGGCGCTGCAAAACAGACTTCGCCATTTCCACTCCCTGTCTTTCGTGACCATAGAAGGTTGCTCCCTCCAAAGTCAAAACCTTTGTTCTCGGCTTGGCTACATCATGTAATAAGGCGGCTAAACGCAAGACTAAATCCTTTGGTGATTCATCAGTCATGATAATAGAATGTTCAAAGACATCGTAACGATGATACCCTCCAGGCTGACTTATTCCCACCCCTTCTTGCAATTCAGGCAAAATTTCTTTTAGCAAACCACTCTCTTTCATTAGCCAGAATCCGATGCTCGGGCGATTGGCCTTTAAAAGCATCTTATTCAATTCTTCCTGAATTCGTTCCGGAGAAATACTTTGAATCAAGGAAGCCTGGGATTTCATCTGTTTAAAGGTCTTCTCTTCAATAGAGAATTCAAATCTGGCGGCAAATTGCACTGCTCTCAACATTCTAAGTGGGTCTTCTTCAAAGGCATTTGGATTTACCAAACGAATTATTCTCTCTTCCAAATCCTGGCGCCCCCCAAAAGGGTCAATTAACATATCCGCCCTCCGCATTCCGCATTCCGCATTCCGCATTAGACTTAAGGCCATAGCGTTGATAGTAAAGTCTCGTCTTCCCAGGTCTTCTTCTACTGAGATTCGGTGGTCTCCGCCAGAGGCGGATCCGCCTTCGGCAGAAAACTCTACCTGAAAATCACGGTGTCCCTTTCCTGTACTTATTTCTTTTCTCGGAAGAGCAATGTCATAAGTAACTGATTCACCCCCCCCGGTGAACCGTTGTGAGGGAGTAAATTTTATCACTCCAAAGGATTTGCCGACCAAATCAACCCGACCAAAGGGTGATAAAATTGTAACTAAATCATTGAGAGGTACTCCAGTCACTAAATAGTCAATATCTTTCGGTTCAATCTCTGGATGGAGTAGTCTATCTCTCACAGCTCCTCCTACTTCATAGAGGTTGCCGTGTTCTAAAATCTTGGCAATGATTTCTTCATTAAGTCCAGAATACATAACAAGATATTTAGCCACAGATTAACACAGATTGACACAAATTTTAATATTTTGGAATCCGTTTAATCCGTCAAATCCGTGATTAGGTAGTGTAACCCTTTATGGGCGTAGGAATTTGTTTTGTAGTGTAGCCCCTTGTGGGCGTGGGTTTTTACGGGCATAAAGCTCTACGCTACAGGCGAGCCTACACTACATTGCATATAGAAATGCGACCACTACAAATTCTTTAAATGCTCTCTTACAATCTCTGCATTCGGTCTATCACCGATTTTCTCCAATGTCTCCAAACTTTCTTCCAGCAGTCTTCTTGCCTCTTCTTTCTTACCTTGTTCTTTATACAAAATCCCAATATTTCCCTTTGTCTGTGCCATCCCATGCTCATCACCGAGCTTTTCTTTTATCTTCAAACTCTTGTTATAAAACTCAATCGCCTTATCCCATTCTCCTTTCAACTGATAAACATTGCCCATATTACTAAAAGTCTGTGCCATCCCATGCTCATCACCGAGCTTTTCTTTTATCTTCAAACTCTTGTTATAAAACTCAATCGCCTTATCCCATTCTCCTTTCAACTGATAAACGTTGCCCAGATTATTAAAAGTCTGTGCCATCCCATGCTCATCACCGAGCTTTTCTTTTATCTTCAAACTCTTGTTATAAAACTCAATCGCCTTATCCCATTCTCCTTTCAACTGATAAACATTACCCAAATTACCAAAAGTCTGTGCCATCCCATGCTCATCACCGAGCTTTTCTAATCCTTTCAATGCTTTATTATAAAACTCAATCGCCTTATCCCATTCACCTTTTAACTGATAAACATTACCCAGATTATTAAAAGTCTGTGCCATCCCATGCTCATCACCGATCTTTTTGCTTATCTCTAAATCCTTATTATAAAACTCAATCGCCTTATCCCATTCTCCTTTGGCCTTATAAACCAAGCCCAGGTTTCCTAAGGCGGTGGCTTGACCCCATTCATCCTTCCCTTTTTCAGCCCAATTTAGGGCTTCCTTCCAGGTGCCTTTCGCTTCATCCCATTTGCTTTGTTCATACTGAGCAATTCCGATATGAATCAAAAGGGCTACGGCTTCTGAGGCTTGCAGCCCCTGCAATGCCAAACCCGCTCTGAAAGCCTTAATTGCGCTGTCATACTCATAATTATCTAAGTGTGTTTGTCCCTCTTCAAACAGTCTCCTCAAATTTAAGTTTTCACTTTGAGGGATACCGTTTTGATAGCGGATTGGTTCTCCTGTCCTTCCTAAAAGGTAATCAACCTTTTGTTCCAATCGTCGTTGACTTTCTGAAATCTCTTCAATTCCAGAATCGATTTTTTCTTTGATTCTTTGAAGGTCAATATACTGTAGATAATTGAGAATCTCGCGATTCCCTCGTAGCTCCTCGCCCACAATTTCCACGAACCGACCAACCACCTTTTTCACCAATTTCATCTCATACTCTCTGCAATTTTCATGAAGTTCAGCCACCAATTCATCCACAAAAACCTGGCCATCAATTGCCTTTATTCCTTTAATCAGATTTCTTTCTATCTCTTCTCTGGCATTCTTCCCGTAACTTAACTTCCATTCCATATTGTTAAAGGTGGTGAAAATGGAAAGGAGTTCTCCTTCAGAAAATTCTTTTTTTAATTGTTCTTGTGCTTTCTTCTGGGCTTTTTGAAAGGTGGTAAAATATGGACCAAGAAAGGATTTTACGCCAAATTTCAGCCCATCATAAATTGTATGCGATAAAATACCTTCAACAATAAACATCTTATAATACTCCTTGACATATTGCCTTGTGACATAAATAAGGGTATGATTCCACAGATGAAAAGATACAAGATGAGCACAGATATTTCTGACGACATCTGTGCTAATCTGTGTATAAGCCGTAGGTTTCCCTACTTTCTATAATCAGAATATCACATCAAGAAGAGTTATTGCAAGGAAAATCCTTGACATAAGGAATACAAATGCTGTATTCTTTATCTAAACCGAGATTGAGGAGTCTATAAATGAAAAACCTCAAAATACGAACTTTAACAGGAGGTAACCAAATGGAAGCTAAAAAATTTATAAGCAAAGTTTTACCAGATGGACATCTGTTTTTACCAGAGGATACAGCCAAAGATGTGGGGAAGGTTTTTGAGGTGATTCTGATTCCCTTGGAAGAGGCTGAGATTTACTCCTATGCAGAGACTTTGGCAAAGGAGAAGAGCTTTTCAAAACTTACAGAAGAAGGTATTGAAAGGATTATCCATGAATCTAGAGGTATCAGGTGAAGCGTATAGTCCTCGATACAAATGTTACTATTTCTGCTTTTTTCTGGAGAGGTTATCCAAGAGCTGTATATGATTTAGTGAAAGAAGGGAAACTAACATTACTTTCCAGCATAGCAATAGAGGCAGAATTCATCAGGGTTTTGGCCTATCCCAGATGCTGATCATCATCTCCTTAATATAGCCAGTTATGAAGGGATACAGATTATAAGAGCAAAAGATTTCCTGATTAGAGAAGGATTTATTTGACTAAATGGCATTGATTGACCTCAGCCAAAAGGTCAAACGAGCTGCCATAGTGGGTCCATAGGGAGGGGCAAATGAAAGTAGCACTTGGTTCTGACCATCGGGGATATAGATATAAAGAAATCATTAAAAATTGGTTGAAACAAAACGGCTATGAAGTATTTGACTGCGGCACAAATACTGAAGAATCCTGCGATTACCCTGATTTTGGTTTTCCCACCTCAAAAGCGGTAGCCGAAGGTCAATGTGAGCGAGCACTTCTCTTTTGTAGCACGGGAAACGGAATGGTAATCACTGCCAATAAGGTGAAGGGAATTCGTGCCGCCTTAGGCCTCAGTCCTGAACACACCAAAATGTCCCGACTTCATAATGATGCTAATGTCTTAGCCATACCAGCCGATTATATTGATGAAACAACGATGCTACAAATGGTAGAACTCTGGCTGAAGACACCATTTGAAAGTGAAAGACACGCAAGAAGAGTTGCCAAGATTGAGGATTTTGAAGAAAGATTCTGTAATCCAAAATCCTATGAACCTATGGATATCCATTAGTGCTTCAGTCCATTCACCGAAGCGGATTTCGTAGTATCACTTCGTTCGTAGGAGCGTCCCGATGTTACATCGGGACTCGTAGTAAGCGCGGTATCGTTTCACTCGTTCTTATGTTGCTTTGTGACATAAATAAAGGTATGATTTCACAGATGAACACAGATATTTCTGACGACGTCTGTGCTAATCTGTCCCGATATACGGGATCTGCGCTAATCTGCGTATAAAAAGGAGGAAAACAAAAATGAAACACCCTAAACAAATAATCGCCAAAAGCCAAAAGCCAAAAGCTGCAAGTAGGAAATTAATCATAGTGCTGGCTCTCTTTTTGAGCGGTGTTCTTTTTACCTCGGCCTGCGGTCTCAGAGAGAAAGCCGAGAAGAAAGTTTTTGACCAAATTTTCTCTACCCCGGAATTAGAAAAAAGGATTGTTCTTTTAGAAAAATTCTGCCAGGCATTTCCCAATTCAAAGAGGCTGGCATTAATTTACCAACAACTCGGCATCGCCTATCAACAACAAGGCAACTTTGAAAAAGAAGTAGAATATTATAAGAAAGCCATTGTGCTCAACCCGGAGGACGCACTTTCGTTTAACAATCTTGCCTATGAGTATGTTGAAAGAGGGATAAAACTTGACACCGCTCTGGTCTATGCCAAAAGGGCAGTGGAGTTGACCAGAAATCCTCCTTTTCCAAAACCACCCCATATTTCTGAGCAAGACTGGAAGAAGACAAATGAAATGAACCTCGGACTCTATCTTGATACCCTCGGCTGGATTTATTTTAAAATGGGAATGTATCCGGAAGCAGAAGCTATGTTGAGAGAAGCAAAAGAAAAGGTTCCTGCCGGGACAATACTTTATCATCTCGGAATGATTTACTTACAGGAGAAAAGAATTAATGAAGCCGTTCAACTTCTGATTGAAGCAATTGCCAGGGGGGTAGAGAACGAAGAAATTGTCAAAAAAGAACTAGAACGGATTTATCAAGAAAAACATAAAAGCCTCAAAGGACTGGAAGAATTACCGGCTCTAAAAAAAGAAGAGATAACCACAAAAGGAAAAGCAGAAGAAAAGGAGACAAATAAAATGAGCAGACAATCTGCGATGAATTTTTCCCTCAAAGACCTTTTGGGAAATACTATCAATCTCTCTGATTTTCGGGGACAAGTGGTGTTGGTAGATTTTTGGGCTACCTGGTGTCCTCCCTGTCGTATGGAATTACCTGCCTTACAAAGAATCTATGACAATTACAAAACAAAAGGGGTAGTTCTCCTGGCGGTGAATGTGGAGGGAGAAAAAGAGGCAAAGAAAGTTAAAGAATTTGTGGAGCAAAATAAACTTACCTTTCCGGTCTTGTTTGACACTAACATCTCTGAAGAATATGGCGTTTCTGGCATTCCCACACTCTTTTTAATTGACAAAAACGGACTTAGGCAAAATAAGCATGTCGGCTATTCACCGGAGATTGAAGGGGAGCTAACCCGTGAAATTGAAGAATTGTTAAAATAATATGGCCGATATTTCTGAAAATTTTTCCTTTCTTTGTTTTAAACTTTGTGTTCTCTGTGGTTTAATTTTTTTCTTGACTGGCTGCGCCAAAAGAATTCCTCTGAACGAACCAGTTATTGAAAAAGAATCACCGCTGGCCACTTCAATTCCCTCGTTCTCAGAACCAGTAGAGGTTCAATATATTGAACCTCTACCCCATATCCAACCCCTATTCTCTCTTGACAGTGACCGTCAAGCATACAAGTTGATACAATTCTATCAGCAGAGTAGAATTCCATTAGTCTTTGAAAACCGCTATAATGTCGCCCGAGCTTATTTCCAACTGCGAGAATACGAACGGGCGGCTTTTTTATTGGATAGCCTCTTGGCTACTGATAGCCTTTCAGCTAATAGCGATAGTTCACTACGCCGTGAGGCACTATTTTTGTGGGCTAAGACCTATTTTAGAGCTGGTAAAATAGAAAAGGGAATAGAAAAATTAAAAGAGGCGAAGAGAAGCTTTCCGGAGGAGCCAAGAATAAAAGATATTAATTTACAACTTGGCCTTGCTTACGAGAATTTAAACCAAAAGTCTTTGGCGAAGAAGTTCTATCAGGCGGCAATCAAAGAAAAACATCCTTTACAGGAATATGTCCAAAGGCACATTTGGCAGTGCTCTAAAAATTCATCCAGCCCCAAAGGTCGGGGTCTTTCCGAAAGACGAACCCTTTCTTATCAAAAAAAAGATGAACTGAAATTCAGCAAGACTGTTCAATTAAAACCGCAGCTAGGACCGGAAGACCGACCTCTGCCCCGACGAAAAAATTATCTTTTTAATTTAGCTAGGAGTTATCTTAAGCAAGGAGCTTACACTCAAGCAATAAATGCCTATCGTCAATTTATTTGGCAATATCCGAAGCATCCACAAGTTCCGGAAGCATATTATCTAATAGGTTTCTGCTTGGAACAAAAAGGAGAATTTGCTATGGCGATTGCTGCCTATTCCGATATGAACCAGAAATATCCAAGGTCTTCTCTAAGTGACGAAGCAATTTTTCGCCAGGGGCTTTGTGAATATAAATGTCAGAATTATCAAGCAGCCGCCTACAATTGGCAGAAACTTTTGCAAGAATGCCCCCAGAGCAATCTTTGGGAAGAAGCTGGCTTTTGGAGTGGAATGGCGGCCGAAAAAATCGGTTGTGGAGAAAGAGCAACCGAGATGTATCAACAGATAATGGAAAGAAATCCACGACATTATTACGGCTGGCAGGCAAAAGAGAGACTTTTGGCTTTAGCCGAAGAAAAAGACCCCCCTAATTATTCAGAAACGAAAGTGAAAGACTGGTTTTTACTCTGGTGTTCCCTCGCCAAAGACAGTTTGCCAGCTAAAATAAAAGATAGAGTAACGAAATTATTAGAAGTCGGATTTATCCGAGAAGGGACAAATGAATTGCAAGAGTTGGAAAACCTTAGTGAATCCAATCCTTTTGTTCTCTGGGAATTGGCGAAAATTTATAATGAATACGGTTTAGATAATAAGGCAATGTGGTGTGCCCAGAAGATTTTTGCTCTAACACCCGCAGACCTGAAACAAAACCCACCTAAAGAATTGCTAGAAATGCTTTATCCAATCAAGTATGTTTCGTCTATTGAAAGTAACCTAACAAACAACCAATTGGACAGAAATTATATCTTGGCAGTAATGCGAGAGGAATCTTGGTTTAAACCAAAAGATGTCTCCTGGGCTGGAGCCGTAGGTCTGATGCAAATCATACCAGCTACAGGACGCAAGATTGCCAAAGAGTTGGGGTACAGCAGATTTAAAGTCCAAGACCTCTACAATCCCTACCTCTCAATAAGATTCGGAATTCACTTCTTGTCTTCACTCTATCAGCAGTTTGATAACAGTTTAGAATTAGCCGCTTGCGCCTATAATGCTGGTCCTTCTCCAGTAAAAAAATGGAGAAACAATTATTTCCCTGAAGAAATTAATAGCTTTATTGAGGATATTCCTTATTCTCAAACCAGAGAATATATAAAGAAAGTGATGGCGAGTTACTGGGTATATCAACAAATGGATGAAGAATAGCGCCTATGTCGCTTTCACTTTTATTCCATTTTTTTTCAATATTGCAATAGACTCTTTGAACTGTGATGAGAAAGCAACGATAAAGTTAACAGACTCATTTGGGCAAATGTTTCACAAGAAAGTAAATTTTAGAGAAATGAAATGAAGAGAAGACAGAACGGTTCTGTTTTCGTCTAACAACTGCCTCAAGCGGGCGGTATGAAGCACCGCTGTTGATTTTGGTCATCAGGCGAAGCAGACGGGAGGTCAGCTGGTATGGCAGGCAAAGGTAAGTTATTACTGGGTTTTGCCCTCGCTTTTCTCGTGGGGACCGTTGTCGGTCTCGCAATCGGTGGCTATGGTGGTTTTCACTTTGGAGCATGCTTTATCCTTGACCAATGTCTATCTAAAGACGCCAGGAACATTCAGTCACATGTTGTGATGCTGAGGCATTTAAGAACGGGGAAGATGGACCAGGCAATAGAGCTGCTTGAAGTTCACCTGGATGACGAGCTGATTATATTCGATCCAGAGAAACCGTATCCTCGCCTTAGCAGACAAACCACTTTTGAAATCAACAAGGCGATTCGCGAATCTAAAGAATACCGGTTGGCCCATCCTCGCAAGTCAAATCGTCCCGCTGTTGACCAGATGGTTCGCAACGTATTCTTGAGAGAGCCCTATAAGTAATCCTCACTAAAAAACCACAGATTACACAGATTTTCACAGATTCAGGCTGTTGAAATAACCCTTGCCCGTGTTTTTCTCTATGAAATCACGGATTAAACACCTGGCTACCAAATCCCGTCATGGCAGGAGGCGGGCAGAGGACGGTTCTATTTTGCTAACTCAGAAACAAACACAAACTCAAAACCCTCTTCTTTTAATTTTGGTAAAACTTCTTTCAGAACAATTAGAGTATTCAATTTAAGATGTCCAATCCCAATCGCCTGTCCTTCTTTTTCTGCAATTCTGACTAATTGTTCTAATCTATCTTTGATGGAAATGTAATCGTCTTTCTCATCAAAGAAAAACCGACTTTCGGCTGTTTTTGCTTCCAATTTCTGAGCCACCCGCTGAACCACTGAATAAGGTGTAGTTTTACTATCAAGGAAATAAAGATTTCTCTTCTTTATCTGTTTTAAGACTGTAGTCATCACCACCGGGTCTTCAGTAGCCCTGGAACCCATGTGATTACTCACTCCTTTTGCTTCGGGGACTGACTCCAGATTTCTTTTGAGACGCTTCCTTATTTCACTATTCGTTAGATCCACAAAGATTGCTCCTTCCCCTGGATCCTCTTGAGGGTAACCTTTAGGCTCCATTGGCAGATGCAAAATGACTTCCTTTTGTTTTCGCACGGCCTCTAAGGCCAGTAGTTTTGCATAACGAGCGTTTGGCAGAATGGCTAAGGTTAGAGGAAACGCAAAATTCAAAAAAGACTGTATCAACGAATTGTTCTCATTACCAAAATCGTCAATGACCAAAGCAATTCTTTTTGCCTTTTTGATGACCTTTTCCTCCTTCTTCTGAACGAAAACGAACTCCCAATTTTGTGGAGGCTTGGTCTTGATAGCGAATTTCAGGAGAAGTCTTCTCCTTCGTCTATCCTCTTCAGCGCTGACAATCTTTCCTCTTTGCCTTTTGACCACTTGAGAAATCGCTAAATTACAGGCAATAAGTGAGACAGAATCCGGAATCTCAATTATTTCCCTAACTAGAGTGGAATCAGATTGCACAATCCTTCTCTGGGCGAAACCCAATTTCTGTAATTCCTGTTCAACCATAATCTCCAGTTCAACCGAGTTCCTGCGGTAGTCAGTTTTGGTATTAGACCATAAAAAAAATGCTCCAACAGAGAGCAAAAGAAAAACAACAAAAAGTGGCCATGGGCTTGACCTGTTCTTTCCCTTTATCTTTCGTCTTTTGAACAGAAAGAAACGCGCGGGATATTGAGAACTTTTGCCAGTCTGTGCTGGTCTGTGATTACTTCTCTCATAGTTTTGCTTCATCAACCCACCTGATAATTTGCCAGAGCAAATCCGTTCCCTGTTTTACAAAAAAAGTAGCATACCCACTTATTTCATCTGGTGGACTTCCATCTAAGGAGAGCGTATAATATCTTCTAGTCCATTGGATAGTGGTATCGCTTTGCCATTTGTACCAGGATGTCGTCGCCAGAGTGAGTTCAATTGATTGTCTTTCAATAAATAGATTACGTGTAGCCAGTTCCTCTTTATCTTTACCCCACCAGAGTTGAAAAATACCTTGTTCCCAGAGATAACTTGAGTCAGTTCGGGCAAACTCAAAGCGGAAACTGTCAGCCAGGCAAGCCAGATAACCATCAATATCCTTATGATTATAAGTATAGACTAAAGCAAAGAGCAGTCCTTCGGGCGTACTGCGGTCTAAAAAGACTGGTTTTTTAGAAGTAGCTCGGGGTGGACTAAATGGATTCCAGCACCCGCTAAACAAAAGACAAACCGCCACCAGCAAAATCCAACATATTTTTTTATACATTCCAAAAATTTCTATCAATTTCTACTTTTCTGTGTTATTCTGTGTGAATCTGTGGCTTTATTCAAATTCCTAGGCTCCTAAATAGGCTTCAATCACTTTTGGGTCATTTTGCACTTCCTCTGGTGTTCCTTCCGCAATCTTTATTCCGTAGTCCAAGACGGCAATCCGCTCACAAATCCCCATCACTACTCTCATATGATGCTCAATAAGTAGAATGGTAATTCCTTGATTTCTAATCTTTCGGATTAGTTCCATTAGTTCTTTGACCTCTTGCGGATTCATTCCCGCGGCTGGTTCATCAAGGCAAAGTAGCAGTGGTTCGGTGGATAAGGCTCGGGCAATTTCTAATCTTCGTTGATAGCCATAAGGAAGATTTCTGGCTAACTCTCCAGCATGATTTTCTAAGCCCACAAATTCAAGAAGGCTGTAAGCATTTTCTGCAATGGTTTTTTCTTCTAATTTTACTTGTGGCATCTGCAAGACGGCACCGAAAATTCCTGATTTTGTCCGGCAATGTCTGCCAACCATCACATTTTCTAAAGCAGTCATTTCCTTAAAGAGTCGGATATTTTGAAATGTTCTGGCGATACCCAATTCAGTAATTTCATGAGCCCTCATTCCAACCAAGTTATGTTTTTCTTTGAAAAAAATTTCTCCTTGCGTAGGTGAGAATGTTCCGGTGAGGCAGTTGAAAAAAGTAGTCTTGCCAGCACCATTGGGTCCAATCAAACCGACAATCTCACCACTTAAGATTTGAAGGTCAAGATTCTGAAGGGCCTTCAATCCACCAAAGGTTTTGGAAATGTGTTTTGCTTCCAATAGCATGAAGGTAAGCCTCCCCCGATTTTCATTGGGGTCGGCAAGTAGTGAGTAGCAAGTAGAGAGTATTCAGTTAATTGGGTTTGTTGGGTTTATTGGGTTCGTTGGGTTTATTGAGTTTGTCCCGATTTCATCGGGACGAACTCAATAAACTGTGTAAACCCAGTAAACTTACCCTAATTCTCGTTGCTTGCCCGGTTTAGAAATTTTATTTCTAACGGGGCTGGCTACTTTCTATTCTCTACTTTTGAATCGAGTACAGTGCTTTGTTAAATTTTGGCTCAAAATCTGCCTGGAAGCCTTCTGGCACAATAATATAAGCCTATGAGGCACTTTTCTTGTGTGCTTTTGAGGATGCCCTGAAGCCCCGATTTATCGGGGCTTGGGCTGTCTTTCTTCCCCCGACTTGTCGGGGGACAAGAGAAGAACAAGCCCAGAAGGCTTAAACGCTTGTCAGTGTTGATTTTCCTTCACTCCGTTCAGGATAAATCGTGCCAATTTTAGACAAAATTTTAACAAAGTCGTGCGAGTAGTTCCGTTTTTCTTCTTTGACCCACTAGGAAAATATGCGGGGTGGACGGGTCAAGGAAAATCTGCCCATTAACCCTTCCCCCGACTTTCGTCGGGGTCAGTGCATCAGGGCGATTTTCTTTGACTGGGAATTAATCCCTGAGGGCGAAAAGCCATCATCAATACCATCGTTGCTCCAAAAATAAGCATACGGTAGAGTTGAAATTTTCTTAATGCCTCTGGTAAAATAATTAAAGCGGTCGCTCCGAGAATGACTCCGGGAATTGAACCCATTCCACCGAGCACTACCATACAAAGGACCATTACTGATTCCCAAAAGGTAAAACTCTCTGGCGAGACAAAGGTCATTTTAGCAGCAAAGAAGACACCCATAGTTCCGGCGAAAGAGGCACTGAGAGCAAAGGCTAAAAGCTTCAACCGAGTGGTATCAATTCCACTAGCTTCAGCAGCGAGCTCGTCCTCACGAATGGATACCCAAGCCCTGCCAATGCGAGAATTATTCAATCGGTAAACAATAAGACTAGCCAGGATAACAAAAAGAAGAATTGAATAATAGTAATAAATTGGATGATTGAAATTGAGTGCGCCTATCTTAGGTCGGGCAATATGTAAAATACCATTGGGACCACCGGTTACCGAATCCCAGTTATTGAGAACAATTCTAACCATCTCACCAAAACCTAAAGTTACAATAGCCAAGTAATCTCCTCGCAAGCGCAAGGTAGGCATTCCTAAAAGGATTCCAAATATAAAGGCTAAAACTGCTCCGAACGGTAAGACCAAGAAGAAAGAAATGTGTTGGTGTCTTGAAAGAAGTGCATAGGCATAAGCCCCAACAGCATAGAAAGCAATATAGCCTAACACCAAAAGTCCACTCAACCCTACGACAATGTTTAATCCTAAGGCCAAAACAATATAGATGCCAGCAATTGTCAAAACATCAAGGAAGTAGCGGTTCAGAAAAAGAGGTAGAATAAGTAGAAAGAGTAAAAATAAAATGATGATTAAAGGAAAGGAGAGCTTAAAAGGAAAACATGGTTTCATAAGGTGAGAAAATCGGAGTTTTTTGAACCAAGGGGAGAAAAAGGGAAAGATAAAAAAAAGAATCAAACCCGCTCCCACCAAAAGAAGTAATATCTTTAAGTTCAAGAAAGGAATCATCAGGAAGCCAAACCAAACTGGCCAGAAGAGCCGAGAGAAAAATTTGTGAGTCATCTTATCAAAGCAATTCAAAAATCAAATATCAAAAATCAAAACGGATTTTGGTATGTCATTTTACATTTTTCCGCCAAAATGATTGGCGGATCCGCCGTGTTTGTGGCGGAGATATTTGAATTTTGATTTATTTAGCTGGATAGGGTGGAATGGCAAAAAGCCCGGGATAACCGCCAGTGTGAAAAAAGACTACCGTCTCTTTAGAGTCAAATCTCTTTTCCTTAATTAAATCTATCAGACCAGACATCGCTTTGCCGGTATAGACTGGGTCAAGAATAATTCCTTCAGCTTGAGCGAGCAAACGAATTGCTTCGGAACCTTCCCTACTGGGAATGGCGTAACCTTTACCAATGTATTCGTCAAAAACCAAGACATCTTTTGGAGTAATAGAAATATCAAGATTAAGTAATTTTGCGGCTCCTCGGGCAATTTTTACTACTCGGTTAGCCGCAGTCTTCTTATCTGGGCTGACGCTGATACCCATAATTTTGATGTCAGTCTTCAAGGCTTTGTTAGCGAGGAGGAGCCCTGCCTGAGTTCCTCCTGAACTGGTGGCGTGCACAAGATAATCTACCTTTAGCCCTAGTTTTTTTGTCTGAGTTAATAATTCTCTCATTGCCGCTACATACCCCAAGGCTCCCAAAGGATTTGAACCACCAACCGGAATTATATAAGGAATCTCTCCTCTTTTCTTCATTTCTCTTGCTTTCTCTTTCATCATCAATAAGAGTTGTTCGTTGTTTTCTTCATCAGTGAATTCTATTTGGGCATTTAGAAGTTCATCCAGTAGAAGATTTCCTTGTCGTCGGCGTAATTCTTTCAGACCGCCTAAAAGAAGATAACATTTAATCCCCCACTTGGCGCACGCTGCCGCCGTCATTCGGGCATGATTTGATTGTGGGGCGCCGGCAGTGAGCACTACCGTAGCTTCTCTTCGCTGTGCGTCCGCCATCAGAAATTCAAGTTTTCTCGCTTTATTGCCACCTAAGGCTAAACCTGTCTGGTCGTCTCGCTTGATAAAGAGACGAGGCCCACCTATCTTACGACGAAGATGGACCGCTTCTTCCAATGGCGTGGGAAGAAAAGCAATTCTTAAACGAGGTATTTTCTCTAAGTTTAGCATTTTTTACCTCTCATAATTTTGACCACGAAAGCACGAAAACACGAAATATATCCTAATTTACTACCCTTTATTTTTAATGTCGCCTTTGCAAAGTTCAATAGTAAACCCACTTTCAGTCCAGTTGCTTTTAGATATGATAGTTACTGGTGAAAAATAGAGACTTCAATATAACTGGTTCCTGATAAGGGAAGCCAAAGTTTTTGCTCTTTGACATTTTCTATTCTTATTTTCTTTTTCCTTTGCGAGAACGATAAATTCCAAAT
>JBFLXN010000289.1:0-2076 GCA_040755715.1 Candidatus Edwardsiibacteriota bacterium | reverse complement strand
GAAGCCTTCTGGCACAATAATATAAGCCTGTTTTGCCTTTACAACGACGCCCTGCCTGCCTCTCGGCAAGGCCGAGGGCCTGCCTGGAGGCTTCAATCTGCTCCGTAGGAGCAAACTGTTTGTAGAGAAAATAACTACAAACAGGCCGCCTCTATGAGGCTTTAATTTTTCTCTCGCAACATCATTCTACAAACAGGTCGCCTCTGCGAGGCTCGGGACAAGAGAAGAACAAGCCCAGAAGGCTTAAACGCTTGTCAGTGTTGATTTTCCTTCACTCCGTTCAGGATAAATCGTGCCAATTTTAGACAAAATTTTAACAAAGTCGTGCCCTGAGTCTATTCTTTGAAGTTTATGGTTTACTGCGTGAGTCACAATTATTATATCATACCATAAACATAAAATCAAGTATTTTGTGATTCTGCCGAGAAACAAGCCAAGTTCTAAAAGAAAGTAGTAGAGGTAGGAAAATGCCAAATCCACCTAGCTCCGTTAGGAGCGAGATGTTTGTAGATGTATTTATCAAAAGTGAGAAGAGATACACATATCGCTCCTACGGAGCTGGATTCCCTCGGGCGTCCCGATGAAATCGGGACGGGCGAGCCTGGTGTAACAATTCTTTGCTATAAACACATCACTCCTACGGAGTTAAATGACATTCAAAGAGGAGCTCCTAGGAAAAAGTTTTTTTTATTTCTCAGCTATAAACTCCTAAGGAGGTGAAAACGAGCGAAGAAATTAGCATTATTGGTAGTCCCGTTGCTGTGCCTGGCGCTGGTTACCCCGGCGTGGGGGGTGATAGCAGATGTTATTGAGGACCCTAAGAACCCGGCTGCGGTAGCGGAAGCAACCACTACGTCCATTGTCGAAACTATGAAAGTGGCGGACACCATGGAAAAGATGGCCACGGTTACAGTTGGCGTAGCCGGAAATAGCGCCATCTTGAAGATGGATGCAGTAGAGATAAAAGTTGCAGCCGGTGAGCAACGGCTCGCAGCCCAGGTTTTGATTCCGGTGCGTTGTAATGTGGTCGAAGCAAAGGAAGGGCTAAAAATTGCCGCTCGCGTGGGCGCTGGGAATGTAGTTGAGTTAGCACAGTGGTTAAAAGACACTCTTGCCTCACTGGAGCAGCGCGTAGTTGCCGTGAAATCTGCCGCTACTGATCCGCTCCTAAGAAGGGAAGCGGCACAGACATTAGCGGCTCTTAGGATAGCAAGGATGGTAGTTCCGGATAGGATATTCGGTGGCGACCGTGAAGAAATAGAGGACTAGTAAGGAAATTTAATTTTTCTTTGGTTTTATAAGAGGGCCCTTTTTAAACACTTTGAGAGGGGGCCTCTTGTTTTAATTCCTTATTCGCCTCTTCTAAATCCTTCTTGGCTCCTAACTTTTCAAAAATTTCTTTGGCACGTTTAAAATAATCTTGGCTTAGTTGAATATTGCCTCTATCTCTTTCCAAGTGGCCAATTTCTAAACAGCTTTGCCCAAGCTCATAGGGAACCTTTAGTCGTTCGAAAACCGCAATACTTTCCTTTAACCACTTTTGCGCTTCTGGCCATTTTCTTTCCTCTCGGCAAATCATCCCTAGTAGCCTATAGGCGCATCCTATTTGTATTTTGTCTCCTTCCCGGGAAGCACATTCAAGTGCTTTCTTGGCTTGAGTTAAAGCCCTCTCAAAATCTTTAAGCTGGAGGAAAAGTTCTCCTGAATCGTAGTAAAGTTCGGGTAATATTTCGGCGATTTTTCTCTCCTCGGCGATTTCTGTTCCTTTTTGATAATATTCTCTTGCTGCGCTATAGTCCTCTTTAAGAAAATAAATCTTCCCTAAGTTTGTATATGAGAAAGGAATTCTAAACTTGTCCTCCATCTTTTCCCGTATACTTAAAGCCTTTTCTTGGTACTCTAAGGCCTTACCCCAGTCTCCTTGAAATTGAAAAATAAACCCTAGGTTATTATACATAGTTACTGGTGAAAAATTATTTATTCCAACAAAAAATAGTGATTTCCAGTCTGATTATTTCTTGAGTATCCTCGGAAATTATGATATAATTTAAATGTCAAAAAATTTCCGAGGAGGTT
>JBFLXN010000288.1:0-2080 GCA_040755715.1 Candidatus Edwardsiibacteriota bacterium | reverse complement strand
AAGGAAAAATCAGGCCATTCACCACTTATCAGGGATTGAACATTCCGGGCGGATTTTCTACTGACGGCATGTCCATGGTAATGACGCTATCCCGCGGGGATGACCCAAACATCTATACGCTCAGCGTTACCAGCAGGGAAATCAAAAAACTTCTGACAAGATTTGGGGTTTGTGCCTCTCCCACATATTCTCCTGACGGCACTCATGTGGCTTTTGTTTCAGACAGGTCAGGCACTCCGCAGATATACATTCTTGAATTAAAAACACAGAAAATCAGAAGATTAACAAGACTTAACTGGTGTGATTCTCCTTCATGGTCCCCTTCAGGGGAATGGATTGTTTTTGCAGGAAGGGAAACGCCGAGAGAACATATGAACATATTTCTGATAGATTTGACAGGCAATCAGATAAGAAGACTGACCAGCAATGCAGGTTCAAACGAGGACCCGAGCTGGTCTCCTGACGGAAGGTTCATTGCTTTCACTTCCACGCGCCGCGGAAGAAGAGAATTGTTTGTAATGGATTATGACGGAAGCGCTCCCCATGCTTTAATTAATATTAAAGGCAGTTGTTTCACCCCCAACTGGAGCCCGTAAGGGGTCAGACCTCAACATTTGACAAACTTTGGTCAATCAAATCTATAACCTGTAACAGAAACTAGGTCAAAAGCACGCCTGTCCCAAGAAAATAAAGAGAACCCCCCGTTAATGGTAAAATATTTTCTGTGAAAAAAATAATTTTCCAATGGAGGATTCTCTATGTCTCATTATAGCACATTATTTTCCCACATTCTTTGGCAGATACCCAGACATCATTTTGAAAACCTCTCCAGACAATATAAAGCAGACCGCTATGTTAAGAAATTAAGCACTTGGAATCAGTTTACAGCCCTTCTTTATGCCCAGATAAGCGGGCTTGAAAGCCTGCGTGAAATAGAAAACGCTTTTATTGTTCATAATATAAGGACTTATCATTTAGGTCTTCCTTCAAAAATATGTCGCAATACTCTTTCACACGCAAACAAAAAGAGGGATTGGCGTATATATCAGGAAATGTTCTATAAAATTCTGGCAAGATGCAAGGATTTGACGCCTAAACACAAATTTAAATTTCCTAATCCCCTGTATACTATAGACGCCACTACCATAAGTCTTTGTCTTTCATTATTTCCATGGTCTAAAATAAAACACAAAAAAGGTGCCATAAAGATGCATTTCCAGTTTGACCATTCAGGCGATATTCCCTGTTTTATGGTCGTAACCGGGGGCGATAAGAATGATTTGAATATTGCCAAAAAGCATTTTGAACTTTCACGGGACAGCATATATTGTTTTGACAGAGGGTATATGGATGCCAGGTGGTTTGCACGGATAAGCCATGCCCAAGCTTATTTTGTGACCCGGCTGCGTGGAAGACTCAGTTACAGGGTTGTGGGACAGCATAGAAGTTTTAACGGTCCTACTAAGAAGATCCTGAGCGATGAAGTAATAGAATTGACAGGCAAGGGCAAAGAAGTTTATAAAAGATGGTTAAGGCTTATAAAATATTATGACAGTGAACATGATAAAATCTTTTATTTTCTCACCAATCATATGAATCTGCCAGCCAAAACCATAGCAGACATATATAAATCCAGATGGCAAATAGAAAGTTTTTTCAGATGGATAAAGCAGAATTTGAAAATAAAGACATTTTTTGGAACCAGTGAAAATGCTGTTTTAACTCAAGTTTGGTCTGCTATGTGTTATTATCTTCTGTTGGCATACATTAAATACCAAAGCCGATATTCGCATTCGCTGTACTATCTACACATGCTGATAAAAGCTGCTCTTATGCAACCGATATCTATACTGGACACATTAAATTTAAATAAAAAGAGGCTGATTAAGATACGAGATGATGATTTACAACCCTTTTTGCCTTTTTCCTGAATATTTTCTTGGGACAGCCGTGGGTTGTCTCCACCCATACGGTTGGTAAGAGAATTTTGCTACCGCTGAATTCTCTTTGTGATTGAAAATACGATATTTTAATCCTACTACTTCTGATTTTAATGGCTTTGTCATTTGTGCTACTATAA
>JBFLXN010000287.1:0-2125 GCA_040755715.1 Candidatus Edwardsiibacteriota bacterium | reverse complement strand
ATCTCTAATGCCTTCATAAAATATATCTCAGATGTTTCCTCAATTTCTAAACTTCTTAATTTCTTAACTTCAAGACTCTTTAACATCTTTGCGTAGGCTAAATAACAATCGGCCAGGGATTTCTTCTGTCTCAATTCTGTATAAATCGCCATCGCCTTTTTGAAATTTTCTTCAGCAAGTTTTAATTTCTCTTTCCATTCTTTGCTTCCCACTTCCCACTTCTCACTTCCCACTTCTATTGCGTATATCTTCCCGTATGTAAAATAACATTCTGCCTTTTGGGGTTCTGAATTTATCTCCTCTGCAAGTTTCCATCCCCGGTCAGCGTATGCATAAGCGTTTTCAACTTTTTCTCCTTTTTTTATCAACAATTCTGAAAGGAAGCAATATATCGCTATCAGGTTTTCCTTAAAGCCGATTTCTTCGCAGATTTCCTTTGATTTTAACAAGTGCTCTTCGGCTTTCATCAGTTCACCAATTTCTAAAAATAATCCTCCTAAATTGTCACTTGCTATGCCAATGCCTTGCTTATCGCCGATTTCCTCATAGATTTTCAAACTCTTTTGATAAAGTTCTACTGCCTTGTCATAGTCGCCTTTGTCAGCATACACAACTCCTAAATTGCCACTTGCTACGCCAATGCCTCGCTTATCACCGATTTCCTCACAGATTTTCAAATACTTTTGATAAAGTTCTACTGCCTTGTCATAGTCGCCTTTGTAATGATACACAATTCCTAAATTGTTACTTGCTCTGCCAATGCCTCGCTTATTGCCGATTTCCTCACAGATTTTCAAACCCTTTTGATAAAGTTCTACTGCCTTGTCGTAGTCGCCTTTGTCATAATACACAATTCCTAAATTGCCACTTGCTATGCCAATGCTTTGCTTATCGCCGATTTCCTCGGAGATTTTCAAATACTTTTGATAATATTCTACTGCCTTGTCGTAGTCGCCTTTGTCATGATACACAATTCCTAAATTGTTACTTGCTATGCCAATGCCTCGCTTATCGCCAATCTCCTCGGAGATTTTCAAACGCTTTTGATAAAGTTCTACTGCCTTGTCGTAGTCGCCTTTATCCAGGAAAATCATTCCCAAATTATTAAATGCCCTGGCTTTTATAACCTTTATCTCCTTTTCATCAATCTCTAAATCTTCAATCTTCAATCTTTCAATTATGTCTAATCCTATTTCACCCTCTTTTAATGCCTTCGCCATCTCTCCTTTTATCCTTAAAATCCAGCATCTTAATATATGAATTTCACCTCTTTCCTTTATTTCGTCAACCGAATCTCCTTTGAGGATTTGTTCTGCAGACTCAAGAATTTTTAATGCATCATCGTATCTGCTTTGGTTCTGGCAGACAAGAGCTATTTTCCTTTTTGCCTTTGCCTTGACTATTTTATCTGTCGCATTATCAAACATTTCTTCATAATTTTTTATCGCCTGTTCATATTCGGCCTTCAAATTATGAACATCGCCCAGGGCTTCATAGGCATCTATCAGGGGCAATTCGTGAATTGCTCCTACAAGCTCTTGTTGTTTTATGATTGATATTACCTTTTCAAAATACCCTATCGCCTTGTCATTGGCATATCTTTCTTTTGCCTTGTGCCCGGCCTTTTTCTGCCATTCAATCGCCTTTTCTGGGTTGTCGCTATTGATATATTGGTAAGCGAGAATTTCGGCAAAATCGTCCAGCCGGTTATGAAATATCTTCTCTATCGCCTCCCCGGTTCTGCGGTGCAGTTCCTTTCTCCGCTTCTTCAACAAACTATTGTAGACCACCTCCTGAAGCAGCGGATGCCTGAACATATACTCCAAATCAGGCTCCGCCTTCAATTTGTTGATATACTCAAACTCCTCTAAGGTGGCTAAATATAAGACCAGCATGAGTTCTTCAAATGCGCCGAGATGTTCCAGTATCCGCACATAAAAGCTCCGGCCCATCACCGAGGCCATCTGCAAGACCTCCCGAACATCCTGATGGAGCCGGTCTAGCCTCGAGGCAATCACAGCCTGAACCGTGTCGGGAATTTGTATGGAGCTAAGGGCATAGGGCAAAGGGCTAAGTGTCCAGATGCCAGATTTAAAAATTAAAATATTAGAATCAATCAAAGACC
>JBFLXN010000286.1:0-2125 GCA_040755715.1 Candidatus Edwardsiibacteriota bacterium | reverse complement strand
TTATTTTGAGAAAGAACAAAAATCTGAAATTATTAAAAATTTATTATTTGAAATCAACTCAAAATCAAAAGAAAAAATTCAAGAATTACTTAAAAATTAGCTGCTCACTTTTATTTTGCATTCAACCAGTAGCAAGTAGAGAGAATTCGGTTAATCGGGTTTGTTGGGTTTATTGAGTTCGTCCCGATGAAATCGGGATAAACTCAATAAACTGTGTAAACCCAATAAACTTACAATAATATGGAAGAAATTTTAGTTCGCTTAAGTAGTCTACCTGGTGTGATTGGGTGTTTCTTTGTGGGTAGAGACGGAGAATTTGCTAGCCAGAGTCTTCACAAGGCTTTCGCCAAAGACAAAGCCCAGCAAGCCGTGTTAATCTTATCCCAGACCTTTGAGGCCCTGACCGAAATGACCAGGTTCAAAATAGACAAAGTTGTTCTAAATACTAGTTCTTCTAGACTATTCATCCGCAAATTTGAACGAGGCTTTTTAAATATTTTGGCTGACTTCACCGCTGATACCATCTCTCTGAATCAAGCGATGACAGAGGCCTTAGAACAGATTCTCACCGCTAAGCCTAAGGTGCCAGTAGCTGAAGTAAAGCCTATCGCGGTGGAGAAACCTCTACCTGCAGTCGTGGAAATCCCTCCACCTCCGGCTCTATTAGATAAAACAATCCTTGAATCAATTTTTGCTGTTACCGAAGAATATCTTGGAGAATTAGCTGCTTCCATTTATGGCAACCAGCTGGCTGACCACAAACTTGACCCAAATAAGTTGACCAAGGACCAGGTAATGAAACTCTGTTTTGCTTTACAAAAGGACGGTGGGATGATTATTGGTCCATCTGCCGCAAAGGAAATGGCTGATAAAATGCTGAAGATAATAAAATGACATATAGGAAAATCAAAAATCAAAATGAAAAAATCAAAATGACATATCAAAAATTAAAAACAAATTCCTTAATTTTGCATTTTGATATTTAAATTTGCATTTTCTTTCAGAGGAGGTCTTTATGTTCAAAATGCTTTTAGAACCAAATGAATTTCTCATCTACATTATTCTTACCAACTGGGTAGCGATTGGAGGCAGTCTTTTTCTCTGGCTGACCTGTCTCTTCTTTGGTCTGATTGCCAGACGCTATGAAATTGTCTTGCGTAAAAGGACTGACTGGCAGTTTATGATTTTGGCGCCTTCCGGCATTTTGGTCTATGCGGTAGTTCAAGTAGTGGCTTTTCTTTCTCAGGTGAAGATGAATCCCATGCAATCTTGGATTGCCTATTCATTCTTTCTCCTCTCAGGAATTCTTTCTTTAGTTGGTGCCTTAAAATTTAGACAGGTAATTAAACCAGTGAAGAAACCAACACCGGTACCAGCGGCAACTACTTCTTAGAACGGTAAACGTCAGACGCTAAATGCTTAACGCACGAAGCGTGGAGCATGAAGCGTAGAGCGTAAGGCGTCAAGCATAAATCAGGAGGTATCAATATGGAAGTTTCTATCCCTGCCGAATTAGTCTTTGCCATAGCGGTGTTTCTTTTTGCTTATTCCCTATTTCTCTATGGAGGAATTCTCAAGCGCCTTCTTCAATTAATCAGACATCCAGCCGGTATCTGGATTTTCCCGATTGTGGGTGCGATTATCTTGCTATTGGCGGCTCTATTTCATTTCTTGCCATTGACCATTTATCCCCGCTTGGATCCTTCTAGAACGGACCAACTGATGAAAATTTGTCAGGACAGAAGCGTAGAAGCAGTCGGCATCTTTCTGGCAGGATTGGTTTCGTTATTTGCCGCTTGGATTTATACTCGCTGGACTAGCCGATAAAAAAGTGAGAAAGTGAAGGAGTTGCGGCAGAGGTTCCGTGCTATCTCTGGATAGCCTTAGACCAAAATTATATCAGTCAGTGTGTTGATTTAACCACGGAGGGCACGGAGAACACAGAAAATTCAATTTAAAATTAGCAATGCAAAACTATCATTTTAAAATGCTAATTGCTAATGGTTGAATGCAAAATAAAAGTGAGCAGCTAATTTTTAAGTAATTCTTGAATTTTTTCTTTTGATTTTGAGTTGATTTCAAATAATAAATTTTTAATAATTTCAGATTTTTGTTCTTTCTCAAA
>JBFLXN010000285.1:0-2144 GCA_040755715.1 Candidatus Edwardsiibacteriota bacterium | reverse complement strand
TCACATTGAACTGGCAATATCTCTATGACATAGCAAAACAGATTCCATCAAAATACATTATCTTTGAAACAGATGGCTTTGAGAGACCGATTAAGATTTATGGAAACACACAACCAGCTAACTGGGACGAAATTTATATCCTTATGCCAATGGGAAAACGAGAATCTGAAACATCAAAAACAGAAGAATCAGTCGAGGATAAAAGCACCAAACAGCAAAAATCTGAAACACCTCAAGATACTGGGAAGACAGACCAAACACAAGAATATCCAGAAGCCGAGGAAGAAATAGAATATATCTGCGAAAACTGTGTATTCTTTGAGACAGAGCAATGTGCTGAAGGAACTGTCTCGTCAGATGACCCGGCTTGCGAGACTTTTGAACCAAAGGAAGAGTTAGTTGAAAAAACGCCAGAATCTGAAGAAACGCAAATCTGTGGAAACTGCGCTTTCTTTGAAACAGAAGAATGTCTTTCCCAAAGTGACCCTATGCAAAAAGCCTGTCACAGATTTAAGCCATGTGAAGAGTTCGCAGCAGTTGCTTAAGAAATAGAACTTTCAACATGAACAAAAGAAGAGCCGGGATGCCCAAAAAACATCTCGGCTCTCTTCATGAGGATTTCTTAATTGTCAGACGACAAAAAAAGCTAGTGAGAAGAGAATCAAACACTTTTGGGAGACTTTATCTTAATTCATTGGAGGAGAGAACAATGTCTTCAAATAAGATAGCAAATGCCTGCAGTGGAGCCCTTGCAGGCACATTAGTGGGAGGACTTGCATCACTTTTTCTTGGCCCAGCTGCTCTCGTCGCTGGTAGCATTCTCGGTGCATTCATCGGATTATCAGACAAGAAACAAAAAGAAAAAACACAACAAGATAAAAAGTCGCTCTCAAACACTTCATTTTGGTATGAATGCCATAAACAAGAGCTAAGTTATGCAAAGAAAATCATCAAAAGACATAGATATGAATTTGCACTCCAAACACGAGATACTGTCCAGAAAAACATGCAAAATCTAAAAACAATATCAACTGAACGGTTAAAACAAGTTCTTAAAATCAGATGGCTAAAGCAATATCAAGATGGATGGAAATGTTGTCAAATGTCAGGCTTTCTTCAGATGTGGTTGACTCAACATGGTTTCAACACGCATATTGTTCAAAATAAAAAGCATGCTTGGCTTCTTGTTGAAACTGAAAATGGCTGGAAAGCAATAGAATCAACATCCTCACCACCAAGTATTATCAATGACCAAAATCAGAAACATCAGCAAAGATTCACAAGCATAACAAAAGCAGTTCTTTATGAAAGAGCATATGCTTGGTGGAAGCAATGCAAAATTGATGAAAGAATAATTTCATCGCTCTAACTACATTTCTACGAACGATTATGCTAAGCCAAAAGTTATAGCTAAACCAAATGACTTAATTTAACGACGATATTCAAGATAAATCCAAGCAAGCAAATTCTTGCTCCATTACTTTTTACCAAAGATAAACAGCAATTTCATCACAATGCACTCGACGATATCCTACCAACAAACGTAAGAAAGAAGGTGATATTATGAAATCAAGATTTCTTCTATTTTTCTTGCTCATCATCCTCTGTTGTTATGAATTTACTGAATATAAAAGAGAGCCAGAGCCAATTGATGTTCCGATTCCGACCTTTGCAGAACAGCAAAGACAAGAAATAACAACAGAAAGACAAATAATAAGAGCGACAATTACCGAAGAAAATTTCACTGTTTCTCACGCAATAGCAAATTCAATAAGAGACTATTTGAAAAACAAAGGAATCACAGGGGATTTCAAGATAGCGAGAGAAAGTCTTTACAACATAGTCAATGAAATTCCAAATTATTTCTTCAGAAGCAAAAACAAGAATAGAGTTTTCATTGGAGAAACCTTTCAATTCAGATTGCCTCAAGTTATCTACATAATAAAAGAAGGTTTAGATAACTACTACACTTGTTGCACTAAAATTTTTGGAATGGAAAAATTGCAAGAAGCATTAGCAATTAGATGGTTAAAACCTTATGAAAGGAATGTGTTTGACTGCACAGAAAGGAGTGCGTTTCTTGAGTATTGGCTTGAAAGAAATGGCTTTAATACAGATATTGTTTGTAGTCCAGAGCATTGTTG
>JBFLXN010000284.1:0-2153 GCA_040755715.1 Candidatus Edwardsiibacteriota bacterium | reverse complement strand
ATGCGATATTATCACAATTTTCCCTGAAATCTTCCATGCCTATCTCGGTGAGGGCATCCTTAAAAGGGCGATAAAGAAAAAGCTTATCGAGGTGAAGGTTCACAATCTGCGGGATTATTCAAAAAACAGACACAGAACTGTTGATGATTATCCTTATGGAGGTGGAGCAGGCATGGTTATGAAACCTGAACCATTTTTTGCTGCTATAGAGGCATTATGCCCTGAAACTACAAAAAGAAGGGTTATCATGCTCAGCCCTGCAGGTAAAAAATTTGACCAGGACATGGCTTTAGAACTTTCAAGAGAAAGAAGGCAGCTTATATTTTTATGTGGAAGATATGAAGCAATAGACGAAAGGGTAAGGATAGCCCTTGTTGATGATGAGATATCTATAGGAGATTATATACTCACTGGCGGAGAATTGCCTGCCTTAGTTATAATAGATGCCATTGCAAGATTAATCCCTGGTGTTTTAGGCGATGAACGTTCAGCAGGGGAAGACTCATTTTCAAGCGGTATACTTGATTATCCTCATTATACAAGGCCTCCTGTCTTTATGGATATGGCGGTACCCGAGGTCTTACTATCCGGAAACCATAAGGAAATCTGGCGATGGAGACGAAAAGAGGCCTTGCGCCGGACACTGGAAAGAAGACCTGAACTTCTTGAAAAAAGCAGACTCAGCGACGATGACTATAAATTACTGTAGTTTAGCAAAATTGATCTAATTTTCAGTTGATAAATACTCCGTTTTTATTATTTTTGTGAACAATACTGTATAGCCTCTTTAAAAGCGAGGCCTTAAGAAACAATGAGGTAGTAGATCAGGCAGCCTTAGGTAGAAATGTTTTCAGGGCTAATTCTATAGACTGCTCTTCTATAACCTTTCTACCGAATGCCCGAAGCACTTCCTCATATTGTTCCTGCCTATGGAGGGCTATCACCTCAGAGATATTCTTGGCTCCTTCCTCGGCCTTCCTCCACGACAGATAGGCCAGGGTCAAAAAAACAAGGGTAAAATATCTATTGATGCCTTCCATAGAGCGAACTCTGAAATCCCCTAATCCTAATCGACTCTTAAGGTAAAGGTAATCTATCTCAATGGCCCAACGCCTCACATAGAGGCTCAGTGCCTCCTTTGCACTTAAAGATGTATCCGTGCAGAGGAAGAACTCAGGGCGTTTATCCCTGGGATGCCTTTTTGAAATTATGACGCTAACCTCCTTTAATAGCCCCTTTAATCTGCCTTGCTTAAGGCATGTCCAATAAGGGGTAGAGTTATTAGCGGAATCTACCCATACCTTGGTTAGATTCTTGCTCCTTAAATAGTGAGCCATCTTGGATAGTCTCTTACCTTCAAATATCCGATTGGATTTAAGGGCACAGATTATATGCCATTTGTTTTTAAGACAGAATTGAATCAATTTCTTGCTGGCATACCAGCTATCAAAGAGTATATGTACAGGATACCCTTCTGGTAACAATGACTGTATCTCTTTTAGCATCTCGATAGATAGGGTCACCTTGCTGCGAAATGAAATCTTTTGTCGATATATGCGATTTAGCTTTCTAATTGTCTTCTCTCTGAGATAGATTCTCCAATTGATAGGCAGAGAACGATTACCACATTCTATATGCATGCTTATGAAGGATACTCCATAACCGTAAGCCTTGCCTTCTTTTGTATCAAAATGCCAGTCCACTGGCTTAAAGTGTTTGCTCTCTTTGGGTTTGTTGCATAGAGAGTCGTCTATAGAAATTATGATTCGAGGTCTGAAAAGATGCCCTTGTCTACCTCCTACTACCCATTCAATAATAATCCCCTGGGCCTGTCTTCTTACTTCTTCATTATCCCAAGGACTATATGTGAAAAAGTCCGCGATTGAGGAAGGATGTGTAGATTCTAAAAGTAATCGATTTATTGCTGACAGTGTCTTGGTCGCTTCACACATGAGGAGCCCTTCCATAAAATTAAGGGTATGTGACCTTTGGGGTTTTGTGAATCTCAGTTTCAGTAACATAAAAAATATGACTAATTTTTTAACAGGTGCTATAATTTTTATTGTGAATACCTCCTTTCGGAACAAAAGTTTATTTTTACAATAAACTTAAGGGGGTATTCACTTCAATATTTTTGCTAAACTACAGTAAAT
>JBFLXN010000283.1:0-2164 GCA_040755715.1 Candidatus Edwardsiibacteriota bacterium | reverse complement strand
ACTAATTCAACAAACACGTAAATTACAAAATCGCATTTCCAAAACTGATTGGGAACCAAAGGAGATCAATTTCCCGGTCTACACAAATAATCTAAATTTTTTTCTTGAAAAGGTCTGAAGCAATACATGAGTATCTGGCCAATGAACATGAGTATGAGCTAATTCAATGTGAGTATGTGTTTCATGAAATGTTCCAGAATGCATGTGTAGATGGTGCATATCGCTATGATTGTGTAGATGAGTATGGGTTATCGCTTTATGACGGTGGAGATGCAAGTGCCTTTCACTAATTATTAGCCATAAGCCGATTATCATGAAGCACGTTGCTGGAAACATCACCCATCCAATCCATTCTCTAAGTATAATGAGAGAAGCTATAGCTCCAATGAATGGGGCGAAGCTAAAGAATGCTCCTGTTCTGGAAGAGCCTAGTCCTTCAAGTGCTTTGATGAAGAATACCAAACTAACACCGTAGCTAAACGATCCCAGTAATAGGGCGAATACGATTGTAAAGTCCAGAGGGATATTCATTTCAAGGATTAAGGCGAGTGAAATGGACGTTGTTCCAGCGACGATACCTTTGATTTTAGCAATCTGTATTGGGTCTTTGTGAGATATGTTGCGGGTTAGATTATTGTCCATCCCCCAGCACACCATTGCAAAGATAATTAATAACGGACCTAGAATATTGAACTTACCCTGGCTGGGGTCCCAAGTTAAGAGTACACCCTATAGTCATAGATACTAATGCCAACCATATCCGTTTTCCGGCATTCTCCTTGAAAAAGAAAATAGCAATAATAACCGTGGCGAGTCCCTCCAGATTGAGCAGTAAGGACGCGGAGAAACCCGAAATAAGGGTCAGTCCAGTCATCATACTTATTGGACCTATTATTCCACCTGTAATTATTGCACTAATAAGCCATGGAATATCCGTTCTCTCCAGTGGTGCCGTCTTTTTATCGGGAGGTGTTGTTGTTTTTCTAAATATAGAATACAATGATAAACCAATAAACGCACCAAGATAGAGAAGCCCAGCTAAAGCTACAGAGGGGGAATGTCCCTGACAATTAACTTGGCGAGTGGCGGGCTGATGCCAAATAAGGAAGCAGATATTATGATGAGTATCAATGGATTCTTATCCAGTTGTATCACCTCTTTTATTCATATGCAAGGGGATTGAGTTTATTTGACGATTTCGCCTATCGTTTTCGTTGTTTGTGAAGCCTCAAGGGTTTGGGCGAACAGAGTGAGCCACAAACAGCGTGTTAGCCGAAGTATGACACGGACTTAAGTTATTCCTTTTAATCTGCATGCCTCTTCAAAGTGTTTTTTCAGGTGCTCTGCTTGAAGTCGGACAAAATTTTCCCAAAGTATTCTGCCTTTTTCTTGAAGGTCTTTAAGATTGTCTTCTTTAGTCAGTATTCCCCAACTTCCATCTTTCGCAATCCTATGCCACAATCCATAGTCAATAAAGACATTCATCTCCGGAGCTATCTTAGAACCGTATTCTCCTTCTTTTACGCATTCCGGGCAGAAAAACAAAGCCGAGCACTTCGAGATCATTCCACCGTGTATTTCATTCCTTTTGTCGAGCCCGGCCATCTTCAAGGCTTTCTGCCAAGCTTCTCCAGCATTATGATGAGAATTGACAAGAATCATGTCCTCGTATTTGTAGTTTATATGTTTTATGAATGCTCCAAGCCAATACGAGCCACCATGTCCACTTATTATTACTTGCTTTTTAAATTCTTGATTCTTCAAATTCACGACAATTTCTTCCAAAAAGGTCATCAAAGTTGTTGGGCTTACTGAAACGGTGCCCTTAAAATGTGAGTGCTCCTCAGAAGTATTAAAAGGCAATGTTGGAAGCACATAAGCATTTAGGAGTTTTCCAAAATTAACAGCGCAATACTCAGCACATAGAGTGTCAATATGGAACGGCAGGCAAGGCCCACACTGCTCTGTGGCGCCAACACTAATGATAGCGGTGTCAACTTTGTTATCTACTAAATCTTTTGTTGAACTCTTGTAGCTATACATAGTTACTGGTGAAAAATAGAGACTTCAATATAACTGGTTCCTGATAAGGGAAGCCAAAGTTTTTGCTCTTTGACATTTTCTATTCTTATTTTCTTTTTCCTTTGCGAGAACGATAAATTCC
>JBFLXN010000282.1:0-2172 GCA_040755715.1 Candidatus Edwardsiibacteriota bacterium | reverse complement strand
TCACATTGAACTGGCAATATCTCTATGACATAGCAAAACAGATTCCATCAAAATACATTATCTTTGAAACAGATGGCTTTGAGAGACCGATTAAGATTTATGGAAACACACAACCAGCTAACTGGGATGAGACTTATATCCTTATGCCAATGGGAAAACGAGAATCTGAAACATCAAAAACAGAAGAATCAGTCGAGGATAAAAACATTGAAGTCAAAAAACAAGAGGAGTCTGAACAAGATAGTCAGCAGGCAGAAGAGACAGCAGAAGAGACTGAACAATATTTAGAAGAAGAGCCAGAAATAGAATATTTCTGTAGCAAATGTGCATTTTTTGAAACAGAACAATGCGCTGAAGAAAAATCATCTCCAGATGACCCAGCTTGCGAGGTATTTCAGCCAAGGCCAGAAATGATTGAACCTGAAGCATCAGAATCTGAAGAAACGCAAATCTGTGGAAACTGCGCTTTCTTTGAAACAGAAGAATGTCTTTCCCAAAGTGACCCTATGCAAAAAGCCTGTCACAGATTTAAGCCATGTGAAGAGTTCGCAGCAGTTGCTTAAGAAATAGAACTTTCAACATGAACAAAAGAAGAGCCGGGATGCCCAAAAAACATCTCGGCTCTCTTCATGAGGATTTCTTAATTGTCAGACGACAAAAAAACTAGTGAGAAGAGAATCAAACACTTTTGGGAGACTTTATCTTAATTCATTGGAGGAGAGAACAATGTCTTCAAATAAGATAGCAAATGTCTGCAGTGGAGCCCTTGCAGGCATATTAGTCGGAGGAATTGCATCACTTTTTCTTGGCCCAGCTGCTCTCGTCGCTGGTAGCATTCTCGGTGCATTCATCGGATTATCAGACAAGAAACAAAAAGAAAAAACACAACAAGATAAAAAGTCGCTCTCAAATAGTTCATTTTGGTATGAATGCCATAAACAAGAGCTAAGTTATGCAAAGAAAATCATCAAAAGACATAGATATGAATTTGCACTCCAAACACGAAATACTGTCCAGAAAAACATGCAAAATCTAAAAACAATATCAACTGAACGGTTAAAACAAGTTCTTAAAATCAGATGGCTAAAGCGATATCAAAATGGATGGAAATGTTGTCAAATGTCAGGCTTTCTTCAGATGTGGTTGACTCAACATGGTTTTAACACGCATATTGTTCAAAATAAAAAGCATGCTTGGCTTCTTGTTGAAACTGACAATGGCTGGAAAGCAATAGAATCAACATCCTCACCACCAAGAATTATCAATGACCAAAATCAGAAACATCAAGACAGATTCACAAGCATAACAAAAGCAGTTCTTTATGAAAGAGCATATGCTTGGTGGAAGCAATGCAAAATTGATGAAAGAATAATTTCATCGCTCTAACTACATTTCTACGAACGATTATGCTAAGCCAAAAGTCATGGCTAAATCAAATAGCTTAATTTAACGACGATATTCAAAACAGACTCAAGCAAGCAAATTTTCAGTTCATCACTTTTTACCAAAGATAAACAGCAATTTCATCACAATGCACTCAACAATATTCTACCAACAAACATAGGAAAGAAGGTGATATTATGAAACTCAAAAAGTTTCTTTTATTTTTCTTGCTTATCGTTCTTTGCTGTTACGAATACACAAAATATAAGAAAAAGCCACCACAAGCAATTGATGTTCCGATTCCGACCTTTGCAGAACAGCAAAGACAAGAGATAATAACAGAAAGACAAATAATAAGAGCGACAATTACCGAAGAAAATTTCACTGTTTCTCACGCAATAGCAAATTCAATAAGAGACTATCTCAAACAAAAAAGAATTAGCGGAGAATTCAAAATAACGAGAGAGACTCTCTACAATATAGTCAATGAAATTTCAAATTATTTCTTCAGAAGTAGGAATAAGAATAAAGTTTTTCTTGGAGAAAGTTTTCAGTTCACAATGCCTCAAATCATATCAATAATAAGAGAGGCATCAGACAATTATTATACTTGTTGCACTAAAATTTTTGGAATGGAAAAATTACAAGAGGTGCTTTCAATTAGATGGTTAAAACCTTATGAAAGGAATGTGTTTGACTGCACAGAAAGGAGTGCGTTTCTTGAGTATTGGCTTGAAAGAAATGGCTTTAATACAGATATTGTTTGTAGTCCAGAGCATTGTTGGGTTA
>JBFLXN010000281.1:0-2176 GCA_040755715.1 Candidatus Edwardsiibacteriota bacterium | reverse complement strand
ACTTGCCACTGGCAACTTTCGGAATTGTAACCCCTTAGTCCCGATTGAATCGGGACTAAGACCCCCCGCAGTGGTCTGTATCTTCGGGCCAACTTAATAGCGTTAATTTATGTTACAGACCACTAGAAATTTGAATAAAGCCACAGAATAACACAGAAAAATTTAATGGCTTTTTAAAGAAAATTCTGTGGCTAAGAAGCAGAACCATGGGGCAAACGATATTAAGTCTTCACTAGTCCTACTTGGACATTCCTAAATCTGGCTGGGGCGACACCGTGACCTACATGTGCAGTCTGTCCAGGTTGCCCTTTGCCACAATTTGGCACACCCCAGAGATGCCAGTAGTTTTTATTGCAAATAGCATCACAAGAATTCCAAAATTGAGGTGTAATTCCAGTATAGGTGGCATCCTTGAAAATCTGTCCTAATTTTCCATTCTTAATTTCCCAGGCAATTTCGGTGGCAAATTCAAAATTTAATCGTTTGTCATCAATAGACCAGGTCTTGGTTGTTTCAAAGAAAACGCCGTCGTCGGTATCCGCAATAAGGTCTTCTAATTTCCATTCACCAGGTTGAAGATTGATATTAGTCATTCTAATCAGAGGGATACGATTCCAGCCATCGGCTCGCATTGCCCCCCCACTTGATTTTAAGCCAATTAAAGGAGCAGTCTCCCTTGAACTTAAATAGCCACTGAAGATTCCTTCCTTAATAATTGGAACTCTTTGTCCTGGCACACCCTCATCATCATAACCAAAAGTGCCAAGTCCACTTTCAACTGTAGCATCGGCATAGACATTCACCAAAGGGGAGCCGTAGCGAAAATTACCCAATTTTTCTATAGTGACAAAACTTGTTCCGGCGTAAGAAGCTTCAGTGCCAAAGACCCTGTCAAGTTCTATTGGATGCCCAATTGATTCGTGAACCTGTAAAGCCAATTGACTGGAGCCAATGATTATACTCGTAATCTTTGACGGACAAATCGGTGCCGAAAGGAGTTTCACCGCCTCTTCGGCAGTGCGGTTGGCATTCTCTACTAATTTCATTTGTTCAATATATTCATAACCCTTAACTGACCAATCTCCACCAATATTCGGATAACTTCTGATTTGTACTTCGCCCTCTTTGACTGCTAAAGCCGAAATACCTCCACCACATTCAGTAACTTCTTGTTCAATGAGAGAACCCTCTGTTGAAGCAAAGACTTTGTGGTTGCGATAAGCAGTGAGGATACCCCGAGCAACCTTAATCTCTGGGTACTTGCGCATAATTTCATCAGCAGTTAAAAGTAAAGCAATTTTATCGTCTAAGGAGACAGCGAATGGGTCCTTTTGATACCTGCTTTTCCAACTGTCTTTTATCGGTTTTGCTTCTGCTAAACGAACCTTTTCCCCTTTAGCCAGAGCCGAAGCCTTAGCGATAGCAATTGCTTGTTTGACAATCTTTTCTGCTTCTTTTATCTCCATTTTTGAACTGGAAGCAAATCCCCAAGCCCCATCTACTAACACCCTTACGCCGAAGCCCAAAGTGGTAGAACTACTGACGCCCTCTACATTGCCATTCTTAACTGAAATACCTTCTGACTGCTCTTCTACCACTCGTACATCAGCGTATTCTACTTTCTTTTTGGGAATGAGATTAACAACCTTTTTGGCAAAACTTTTCATTTGGTGACCTCCTCTTTTAAAATCAAATATGTAATTCGGACCGACTGGGTAGCTGGTTTTTTGGTTCTTGTAGTAGTGTGCGGAATTCTTCTTGGTACTCTTCGCTCATTCTTGAGCTGGCTCATAGATACTCACTTTGGTCGTCCAACTATCTCTCCATTCGATCTTCTTGATGATGATTTTCAGCAAGCAAAACTCATCAGAGCCAGGCCCATTTGGGAGATGTTCTGATAAATCGAAAGTTGCAAGATTCCAAACTCTTTTTTTCTCCCCTAGGTCTGCAACTATTTTTGCCTCGCCGATGACAATAGCAGCTTTATCTCCACGGGGTTGCTCCACAAATGCAAGACAAATCATGGAATTCTGCTGTATTTGTTTTACCTTTCTAGTGCTTTATGACATAAGTTCTTGACAAATTAAATTATTTATGATATACTACCTCCAAAAGGAGGTGGTATACTTGAAAATAAAAAATCAAGTTAAATTAAAACCAAATGAGCGAAAATTAT
>JBFLXN010000280.1:0-2210 GCA_040755715.1 Candidatus Edwardsiibacteriota bacterium | reverse complement strand
TTTGCTTGGGTCAGACAACGTAATCGTCAGAAAGCAACCGTTTCCTGGCAGTTTACAAAGAACATTGCTCGTAAGAAACTTAACAGGTTCTATTACAATATCAAAAATTAGTGTCACAGACCACTAGCCTCTGAGTTTTGTTAGTTTTCGCACATCAAGACTCTCTGTATGGCGATAGACATTGATAATCAAAGCCAGAGCTACTGCCACCACTGCCACCTCTACCACAATAAAAGTTATCACCATTGATTGACTAACTAAGTTCATTCCTCTCTCATAACCACCAGCGATGATTGCAAGCGTTACCCCTTTGGCAATGATTTCTACACCAATTAAAAGTTTAATTAAATTGCGAAAGGCAATTAATGCGTAGACTCCGATGAAACACAGAATAGCCACAAAAACCATATTTAACAACCAGAAATGACTCATGTCTTTACCTCTCTATTTAACCGCTTTCCGCTTACTGCTTTCCGTTTTTCTGCAGTCTACGGATAGCGGTTGGCAGCCTATCAGTGTTTTGTCTTTTCTCTAAAGAGCGCCAGGACTCCAAAGACTCCAGCAAATATGACCGCAATTTGCCCTAATAAATCAATCCCTCTCTTTTGCCAAAGGGTCATTCCTAATGCCCCTTCATCTACAGTTCCTGAAAGACTGGCCACAGGACGCTGGAGCAATTTTTTCATCACTAATATATCAACGAGCAAAAAGAGGACTAAAACCACAGGAAAGACAATAAAGGCCGCTTTTGGTTCTTTCACCTTTTGTCCCTCTTCCTGTTTGGTCATAGCAATGGTGGAAATGAACAGAACTGTAATTAGCCCAGCCACTACTGAAAGTTCAAAGACACCAGCGTAAGAAGCCTCCATTCGGAAGAATAAGATAGCTAAAAAGACGCTGGCAACCGCCAAAGAAATCGCCGCCCTTAATAGGTCTCTGGCCAAAATAGCCAGAAGAGAAAACAAAGTCAAAAAGAGTAACAAAATCAGATGTAAAATTGGCATTTTCCCCTCCTTTTTCCTTGATGGCCAAGGAAAGTATAGAAACCACAAGATTTACACGAGATTATCACAAGAAAATGACAAAAAATTGTCTAATAGTTATATAATTTTAAAAAAATCTGTGGAAATCTGTGTTAATCTGTGGTTCCAAATTATTTTTTCCTTGATTACGGCAATGGTTATCGAATCAAAATTATCTTCTTTATTCTCTCATATGTCCTATACTTCTAAATAAGCAACTTTGTTGCATTGATTACAGCGACCCGCTTCGCCAGAAGCTCCAGCGAGGCGAGTTAAAAATTAGATGACAGCGATTTTTAAAGCTCTCTGGTTTTATCCTCGCACCTTTGTGAGGTGCGGGATTTATCGCTGTAATCGTGTTTTAAGATCGCCGTAATCGTAGAAATTATTTTACACTATTAAAGGGTATTTTGTCAATCATTTTAACAGCACCATCCGTTTGAATAGTAGTAGTTATCTAACCAAAACTACCTTCCTTATTCTTTCATAATAATTATCAGCCCTAAACCGGATAAAGTAGACACCACTAGCCAAGTCCCCACAATTTACTGAATATTGTTTGTTTCCCGGAGACTCAGCCCATAAGATTCTCTTAGTCAATCTTCCTATAATGTCATATATCTCAAGCGAAACATTCGTATTGCCAATCGTTGCCCGAGTTATCGGATTAACTGTAGGAATTGAGTAAAAAATACGGATGTATTTCTCCGTCACTACGGTCTGAACCCGGAAACTATATTCTCTAACCTCCCTTGTCTCTGAATTGGACTGAATATCACTCTCTCCTGCCTTTACTACCTCTTTATTTTGTCTAAATGGTCTAAAGTCAACGATGCCTTTCGTTTTATCATCGTAATAATCCCAGATAACCATCGCAATGGAATCCTCATCATTTGTCCCCCACCAGTTACCTTCAGCCAGGATGTAATTCTTTGTATCATTATAAACCGCATAACTGCTATCTACTTTCTCCCACCGGGCTTCTATTCTGTTCTGTCCGCTCATTTTAATCCCCAAAATTGGCCAGGCATTATTAGTAATATACACTCCAACTAGGTTATTATATAGAAACGCATAATTATTTGCACTTTTATCCCTATTTGTGTTAAACTGACTCCTGGAGACCATCCCTATCGGGAAATCTCTAAGGAGGCAGAGAATGGAACCTAAAAAGCAATGGAATGGGCA
>JBFLXN010000028.1:0-22492 GCA_040755715.1 Candidatus Edwardsiibacteriota bacterium | reverse complement strand
TTTGCTATGTGGAAAAACAATCTCACTTACGACGAAAATTTCTTGCTCGCTAATTTTGCCAGACAGTCAATTTCGATTAATTTGTCAAACAAGTTAAAAAGAGCTTGACATAGTGTGTCCACGAATGAACACGAAAGTTTTGAGTTTATTGGGTTTGTCCCGATGAAATCGGGATAAACTGGGTCAACTCAACAAACCAAATAAACTGGAGGAACAGTGTTAATTCGTGGTTTAATATCTTGATTTTTACATTTTGATACTTGATGTAATCCGTTAAATTCGTGTAATCCGTGGTTACAGAAAAACTGAACTGAAAGAAGTAAAATGAAAAAGATTCCTGAGAGGGCGGGGGAAGAGAAAAACTTCTCACCCCCTCTTTTTACATCTCAAATCTAAACGGACAAAGTGTTGTGCCTGGGGAAAGAAATATGTAAAAGAGAAAAAGAGAGTCAAAAATAAAGAAACACTCCCTTAATCGGAATAAGAGGCAATGAGAATCTGTTATTTGGGTGATATCACCAGTATTCATTTGCAAAGATGGGCTGCTCACTTTAGAAAAAATGATAATGAGATTTATATTATCTCAGTGCAGAAAGGAAAGATTGAAGGGGCGACCCTTTATTTTCTTGAGCTAATTAAGTGGCAAAAAGAAAAGAATCTATTTAAGAAAGTGATAGGTCTCATCATTATTGCTTTAAGAATCCGATGGTGGCTTTGGAAAATTAGACCAGAAATTGTTCATCTTCATTATCTTTATACTGATCTCTCCATATTAGCTTGCTTACCAACGAAAAACTTATTAATTTCTTGCTTTGGCACCGACCTTATCCCTCTAAATCATAAAGAAAAGGTCTGGCGAAAATGGGTAAGAAGAATATTGCTAAGGTCTGCTAAAATAATCATTGTTGATAGTAAGTTTTTGGCTGATTATTTGCACCAATATTCTTATCTAAAAGACAAGGTGATTACTATTCCTCTTGGAGTAGATTTAGATTTCTTTAAGCCGATCAATTGGCAAAGAAAGAGAAGTTCCTTAATTAGACTTTGTGTCACCAAACAGCTTGAGGTGAAATATGGACATCAATTTTTGCTTCAAGCTTTACGACAAGTAGTAGAGAAGTTTCCACATCTAAAATTACTGATTTGCAACGAAGGTTCTGAGGAAAATTCGCTTAAAGCGTTGACAGAAAAATTAAATCTTTCAAACTATGTAGAGTTCCTTGGCTGGCTTTCCGAAGAAAAAATAAGAGATTGTTTAGCAGAAAGTGACATCTTCGTTCTCCCCTCGCTGAGAGAATCTTTCCCAGTAAGTGTGATGGAGGCGATGTCTATGGAGCTTCCAGTCATTGCCACGAGAGTAGGCAGTGTGCCGGAGTTAGTCCTCCATGGCAAAACAGGTATTCTGATAAAGCCAAAGGATGTCACGGAATTAAGAGAGGCTATCTCGAAACTGATTAAAAACCCTGAATTAAGAATGATAATGGGAAAACAGGGAAGAAGATTAGTTGAAGAAAAATACGATTGCCAAGATTGTTTGAGAAAATTAAAAACCCTCTACGAAATGATCTCCCATCGTGCATAAAACAATTGGACATATAATTTCCATCTTTCTTACTCAATGGGGAGTACTTTTTTTGAGTGTAGTCACGAGTATCCTTATGGCGCGAAATTTGGGTCCAGAGGGAAGAGGAATCTTAGCCCTTGTTTTATTAGTACCAGCCTTCTTACAGAAAATCGGAAGCTTGGGAATAGGAGATAGCGCCATCTATTACTTGGGGAAAAGTCCTCATTTGTTCAGTCCAATCGCCTTTCAAATTATCTTCTTGGTTACCCTTTCCTCCGGACTAATGGTCGTCTTATTTGCATTACTCTTTCCACTCCTCAGTAAAAATCTCATTAAAGGTATTCCCTCAAGTTATTTAGTAGTTGCTCTTATTTCTCTTCCTTTTAATCTTTTAATTGTGCATTTTGGCGATCTGTTTTTAGCGATAGGAGAAATATCCCTCAGAAATTTCTTAAACATCTTAAATAGCTTCCTTCGTTTACTCTTTCTTTTTGTTGCCTTAATTATCATTAAAGGATATGTTTTGGAAGCGGTGGCCGCTTTGACGATAGTAGCTATTTTCACCGCTATTTTCTCTTTTTATCACATTGTCCGTTATGAACTTCCTAACCCTAAAATTGAAACAAATTTAATACAAAAATTAGTGAGTTATGGGATAAAAGGAGAGATGGCCAATATTATTATGTTTTTTAATTATCGCTTAGATATGTTTTTAGTCAATCTATGGTGTGGACGAAGTGAAGTTGGTTACTATATTGTGGCTGTTCTGCTAGCCGAAATGCTATGGCAGATCCCCCATGCGGTAACAACTGTTTTGTTCCCTAAGTTTTCTTCCAAAGATAAAAAAGAAGCAGGGGAATTGACAGCGACCAGCTGCCGGTATACCACGCTTTTGCTTTTTCTTCTCTGTGTAATATTAGCCTTGCTTGCTCATCCACTAATTCGTATTTTTTATGGAAGGGCATTTGCCTTGAGTGTTTCTCCATTGCTTATTTTGTTACCGGGCATCTTCTTTGCGGGGAGCACCGCTCCTATCACCGCCTATTTGAAGAGTATTGGTAGACCTGACTGCCTTTTGATAAAGTCTCTAATAATGTTGCCTTTTGCTGTTTTATTGAACATAATTATCATTCCCCACTGGGGAATCAAAGGAGCGGCATTCACTTCTTCAGTTTACTATTCCATCGGCGCAATGGTGGCGATATATTTCTATTTGAGATTCTCTCGGCGTCCTTTTTGGAAGACATTTTGCCCGGAAATGAATGATTTCAGAACAATAAAAGATTTCCTCTTTGAATGGTGGCTAAATGTCACTTGAATCTTTTGCAAAAATATTGGAAAGACAAAAAATCTTATATCTTCTCTTATCGTCTTACCGAAAGGGAAAAACTCGCCGCATTCAAATGAAAGCACTGAAGGGCGAAGAACTTCCCGTCCCTAAAAATTTGGTCTTTGAAGTAACTCAGAGATGTAACCTTAACTGTATAATGTGCTGGTATCGTTTTTGTAATACAGAAAATGAATTCCCAGAACTTTCGTTAGAACAAATCGCCTTTCTTTTTCAAAAGATATTGAAACCATATAAAATAAGGACTTGCTATCTCACCGGTTCTGAACCCTTCATTCGCGACGACTTAGAGGAAATCATAAAAATTATTACAAAAGAGAATATTCTGGTGAGTATTCAGACAAATGGTACACTTTTAACGGAAAACAGATTACAGAAATTAGAAAAATATAAAAGGAGAATAGCTAGTATAGATTTTTCTTTTGATGGCTTTGAAGATACTCACGACCTGATTCGTGGAGAAAAAGGAGTATTCGCCAAGGCCTATCATAATTTCAAGTTGTGTGGAAGATTTGACATAAAAAGCGCTGTAAGCTTTGTTATTCTGAATGAGAACTTGAATGAAATGGAAAACATTTTAGACATTTTTAATTTTCCTCACCTGCGATTTATTGATTTTTCTTTAGTGGTAAATAGCTCAGAAGAGGAAATATCAGAATCACTGAGAATAATGGGCTTAGATAAGAAAATACTTAATATAACCGCGAAAGAAAAACTTAATTACTCCTTTCCTCTGGAGATGTTAGAGGAATACCTAAAAAGGACTATCCAAAAAGGAAATGTCTTAGGGACAAATGTTTTCTACACCCCCCAGTCTTTATATCCATATCTAAGACATATTTATATGGGTGATATTAGAAAATATGTATCTTTAACTTGCGGAGTGTTTGGGAATTTTCGTATCACTCCTGATGGTTTTGTTATTCATTGTCCTTTTATTAGAAAAAGATTTGGCGATTTGTTTAAAGAATCTGTAAAAGAAATATGGAACAAAAAGGACTTCAGGAAACTTCGGCAAGTATTGTTAGAGCAGAACTTACTGCCTATCTGTAAGAGATGTTGTAAATTGCAATTGAGGACTTCATAATTTTCTAAAGATTCCAGAATGAAAGAATCTATTTTCTTCTTGACTGCTATTGAATCCCCGACTCACTCGGTGGGTATAGAATACCAATTTCTTAACCCTCTTAAGCGGTTGGCTCAGATTCACCGAGAAATGAGTTTCTCTTACCTTGCTCTGATTCCGTGGCGAATTTATTTCTTTCCCCTCCATCCTTTAAGGGGGAAAAAGAAAGATTTGCAAAACAAGCTAGCCAGTGTAGGAGTGAGATGTCACCTCTTCCCTATCCCTTATCCCATTAGGTATCGGGACTTCCATCTGAAACTTATTCATCTCAGTCTCTTCGTTATTAGTGCTCTGCCTGGGTTATTTTATTACGTGTTAAAATATAAGATTGACCTTATTCATGTGAGAAGTTATCCGGCCTGCCTTCTTGCTTTCTTTGTCAAAAGACTGCTTAAGATTCCCTACATCTTTGACCTGCGGGGAATGTATCCAGAGGAAGGAATAAATAGTGGCGTTTTTACTTTAAATTCTTTTAGTTATCGTCTATGGAAAGCGATTGAGGGAAGACTGCTTAAAGAATCGAGTATCTCCATAGCAGTTTCTGAACCCTTTGCCGAATATGTGAGAGAACTGATACCTCAGGCCGGAGTTTGTGTAGTCCCTTGTTGTGTGGATACACGAATCTTTCATTTTGAACCAGAAAAGAAAAAGGAAGTTCGTCACAAATTTGGCTTAGAGGAATATTTTGTTCTTTTACATTCTGGCTCTTTTGGCACTCCTGGGGACCGGGGATTAGCTGCACAGTATTTTCTTAGATTCAAAAAGATGAAAGAAAATGCTCATCTGGTGATTCTTTCGGGAACACCTGCATTTCGCAAAAAGATTGAAACGGCGATTGAGAAAGAAGGAGTTAAAAAAGATGAGTATACTTTGATAAATCCTTCTGCGGAAGAAATTCCTTCTCTCCTTTTGCTGGGAGACGCAGGACTCATCTTAGAAAGGAAGATGCCTAATACCAAGGTGTGTCTCTCCATTAAATTAGGAGAATATCTCTCTTGTGGACTGCCAGTCATCTGCACACCTTATGTAGAAGGAGCCGCTCGGCTGGTAGAAAAATATAATTGTGGTTTAATAATTGACCCGGATAAAGAGACCACTTACGAAAAAGAGCAAAGGTTTCTTGAAGATTATCAACAATTACGGGAAAACGGGTTTAAATTAGTAAAAGAGTATCTCTCACTGGAAAAATGTGTTGAGAAATGGTGTAAAATCTATGAGGAGGTAAATTCCCAATGTTTCAGAAAATTTTAGTTCTGGCACCGCATACCGATGATGGTGAATTCGGCTGTGGCGGAACAATGGCAAAATTTTTGGAAGAAAATAAAGAAGTGTATTACGCTGCTTTCTCTTCCGCTGAGAAATCATTACCACCTGGAGCATCACCCGACACCTTAATCAAGGAATTAACCAATGCGATGCAGACACTCGGTATCAAAGAGAAAAATCTCAAGATATATGACTTCAGTGTTCGTGACTTCCCACAATTTCGCCAGACAATCCTTGAAGAAATAGCTAAGCTGAAGGAACAAATTAGTCCAGATTTGATTCTCTTGCCTTCTCCAAACGATACCCATCAAGACCATCAGACTATTTTCCAAGAGGGTTTTCGTGCTTTCAAAGACAAAACTATTCTAGGATACGAAATTCCTTGGAACAACTTGACCTTTAATACGGAGTCGTTTGTCTTGCTGAATGAGAGACATATTGAGGCTAAAATCAAAGCCTTGAAGTGTTATAAATCGCAATTAGATAGATTTTACGCCAATGAAGAATTTATTAGGAGTTTAGCGATTACCCGAGGCACACAAATTGGAGCAAGGTATGCCGAGGCGTTTGAAGTGGTAAGATGGGTGATGAGGTAAGATGATTCTGGCAGCGCATCAACCAAACTATCTCCCCTGGTTGGGATATTTTCATAAAATGACAAATTGTGATATTTTTGTCTTTCTTGATGATGTCCAGTTTGCTAGGCGCTCATTTACCCATCGCACCCGGATAAAATTTATTGATGGAAGAGCAGGATGGCTTACCGTGCCGGTGAAGAAAAAAGGAAGATATTTTCAAAAGATAAATGAAGTGAAAATTAATAATGAAGAAGATTGGCAGACAAGACATCTTAAAACCTTAGAGCATTGTTACAAAAAGGCTCCCTATTTTCATGATTATGATGACCTTTTAGAGTTGATTTACAAAGATAGCTGGGAAAACTTGAGCAAGATGAATTTAGAGATAGTAAAAAAGATTGCTCACTATTTGAAGATTTCTCCGCAATTCTTGTTAGCTTCAGAAATGAATGTAGAGGGTAAGGGGACAGATTTGATTATTTCTCTCTGTCAGAAGTGCCAGGCAAATGTCTATCTTTCAGGAAGGGGAGGAGAAAGATATTTAGAAAAAGAGAAGTTTGATGCCGCCGGGATTCAATTGCTATTTTCCAAGTTTTCTTCTCCGCGTTATCCGCAACTATGGGGCAATTTTGTCCCGAATTTTTCCATTGTAGATTTGCTTTTTAATGTCGGAGAAAAGAGCGCAGAAATTTTAAGAGACAAATTGGGAGTATTTAGTAAAGATGCGTCTAGATAAAGTCCTCTGGTTTATCATTGTGCTGGGTTTGGGGCTGAGGTTACTATTCTGTTTCTTCACCCCATTACTTCGAGGCCCTGACGAATTTGGCCATTTCAGTTATATCCAATACTTGGTTGAACATAAACAGCTACCGGTGGATATCTATCAGGATGGCTGGAGGGAATATTTCCAGCCTCCTTTATATTACCTTATCTGTGTTCCTGCTTTTATTCTCTTTAGCCCTTGGGGAGTAAAAGGGCAAGTCATCACGCTCAGAATTTTTACCATCTTTTTCACTATCGGAGTAATTGCACTCACCCCTCACATAATTAGGGTTCTTTTTCCCAAGGATAGGAGTTTCATTTATGGAGGCACCGCTTTTGTTGCCTTCCACCCTTTCTTTGCCCGTAATAACAGTTTGATCAATAATGATAACCTTTTGAATCTCCTTTTCTCTTTCCTTCTTTTCTATCTGGTCAAGCGGGAAAAACACGGCTTCCAGCCACGAGACTTTCTTTTCCTAGGACTATTGGGCGGAATAGGGGTTCTGACAAAGACCTCTATGCTCCTTGCTTTTCCTCTCCTTTTCTTAACTCTGGGTTGGGAAACAGTGAAAAGGGAAAGTGGTTTAAAAACAACTTATTTCATTAAAAGTTTCTTTCTTCTTATGGGTGCCGCCTTTGCCATTGCCGGATTCTGGCTTTTCCGAAACTATTGCCTTTATCACAACCTTATGGGAATTGGGCCCAATTGGTCAATGCCCCCTCATCCTTTTATCTGGTATTACCAGATGGCTACTCTAAAACATATGTTTGTGACTTTCTAGCGAGTCTTTGGAAACGGAAAAGATATTGCCTTCTGGGAGACAACCAAGTTTATATTTGCCGCCTTTACTCTTGTCTCTCTTTGTGGATGGCTCAAGTTCGGATACACCCTTAGGAAGAATTCCCAAAAGATGGAATGTCAACAAAAGAGAGCACTGTTTTTTTTCTTGCTATCTATCTTACTGTTTTTTACTGGAACCTGGGTGTATGCTACTAAGTATGGAACGATGGTTCACGGTTACTCTGAAGGACGCTTCCTCTTCCCCACTATTTCAGCAATTGCTCTATATTACATCCTTGGAATTAAAGAAATTATTCCAGAGCCCCTAGGTAATACAGTTTTGACCGTTGTCTTTTCAATATTGTTTCTCTATGACCTTTCTATCCTGCTTATGTTGAGATGGTGAAAATGAAGATACTATTGGCAGGAAATGTGAATGCCCCCTGGTCAACCAATTTCTTTATGAAGAAGAGCCTGGAGCAATTGGGGCACAAGGTTATCCCTTTCAATCTTCGCCCGGGCTTAAAGAATAATCTTTATCTTCCTCTAACCCAAAAAGTTTGGTATCGCTTTCGTCAAGAGATGGAAAAGGGGAAAATCCAGCGGAGACTGATTGGGTTGGTTGAGAAAGAAAAACCAGACATCTTCCTCCTCTGCAAAGGGAAAGAAATTTTTCCGGAGACACTACGAGAAATAGCTAAAAGAATCTTTACTGTCTATCGTTATATTGATGGGCCAGTTTTGGATTATGTAATTAATCATACGAAAGAATCCCATTGCGCCTTTGTTACCGCTGGCTATCTTGTTCCATTACTAAAAGAGAAGACCGGTCAAAAATATATCTATCACCTCTTTGAAGGGTGTGACCCAGAAATACATCGGGCTGTCCAACCTCTTTCAGAAATGGTTTGTGATTTAGCCATTGTTGGCACAGGTTATAAGTACCGGCAAGACTTGGCTTTTGAATGTGTGAAAAGGGGATACAATTTGAAAATTTGGGGATATCCTAATTGGTCAAAAAGATTGCCTTATCAGCACCGATTCGCCTTTAATGAGGATTTTGCCAAGGTGTGTGCCAGTGCCAAAATTATGTTGGGGACAAACAGTCATAATAATTTGCCAGACTACTTCTCCGACCGAGTCTTTTTGACTCTTGCCTGTAAGGGTTTCTTTCTGGTAAAATACACACCAGGGCTGGAACATTGGTTCACCAATAAAGAACATCTTGTCTGGTTCCACAATTTTGAAGAAGCCTTCAAATTGATTGATTATTATCTAACTCACCCAGAACAACGAGAAGAAATTGCCTGCCAAGGACAGAAATATGTCTATAAAAATTTCACCTGGAATAGGGTAATGGAACAAATGCTTCATATAATTAGTAGCGTTCAATTAAAAATGTCCTGACTTTGTCGGGATCTGCCTAAGGCATGAAAATCACAAATGGACACTCGTTCCGATGACGATGTCATCGTCAGAGTGAACGAATAGACACAAATAATTTATTTAGGCTGTTCTCAAAAATACTTTCTGCCACCCCCGATGTCTGTTCCTGACATTCGTCAGGACAAGCCTGGCGACAGACCAGGGTTGGGCCGAGAGGTTGATAAGCAATGAAAAATTAGTCCCGATGGACATCGGGAATAATTTTTCATTTTGCATTGAATGGTTAATCCCTAAACCAAACTGGCTTCCTAACCTTAACCCCTAAACTAATAAACTCTACTATGACCACCGATGGATTTTCAATTATCATTCCTACTTATAATACTTTGCCTTACTTAAAACTATGTCTTGAAAGTCTGGACAAGTATTCTACCCTCAAGCATGAGGTCATTATCTATGTTGATGGTTCCACAGACGGAACCCAAGCATATCTAAGAGAAAAAAAGAGCGAATTTATACAGGGAGCAACAAATCAGGGAGTTTGCACCGCGACTAATATTGCGGTGAGTAAAGCCACTCAGCAGTATCTTTTCCTTATCAACGATGATGTCTTTTTCGGCCCAGACTGGGATGTTAACCTTATAAAACATGTTTCCCCTAATATGGTAATCAGTGGGGTTTATCTTGAACCCGGCTCAATCCCGGTTGCTCCTTGTTATCTTGAATATAACTGCGGAAGGGTCTGGTCGGAGTTTGATGAAAATACTTTCTTAAAGGCCTGCCAGCGATTTCAACATGAGAGAGGGGGGAAAACAAAGCCGGCTATTTGCTATCCCTTTCTTATCTCCAAAATACTCTGGGAAGAAGTAGGAGGATTAGACCCACGCTTTAATCCCGGACCAGGTTCAGACCCAGACTTTTTTTATCGCCTTGCCTTATCTCCTCGTAGAATAAAGATGATTCAGGCTCAGGATGTGCTCTTTTACCATTTTAGTGGTCGCAGTTCCCGCTTTGCAAAAGATGCGAAACAGCCCCGCTGGAAATGGTCTTATTTCAGATGGAGGAACAGAAGGAGATACAAGAAGAAATGGGGAAAAGTCTGGGATTTTAAATTTGGTGAGGTCCCAAAGGTGGCGAAAAAAATATTACTCTTTGTCTGGGGGGGGATTGGAAATATGCTTCTCTTCACGCCGACCTTGGTCGTTCTGCGGCGGCAGTTTCCTGAGGCGAAGATTTTTCTCTGTGTCCAGAAATCCAAAATGTTAGAAGTTATCGGGGCTGGAAACACCCAAGGCAAAAACCAACTGGTTGATGGAGTTATTTCCTTAGATTCCATCCGGGGATGGGAAAAGTTTAGGTTGATTGGAATGCTTCGTTCTTTTGCCCCGGATATTGCCTTGAGCAATGTCACCAATCCCCGTCTTCTGTCTTCTCTTCTGTCCTTTCTTTCCGGGGCAAAGATACGGATAGGAAAAGATACAAAAAGACGGGGGTTTTTGAATACCATTCGGATAGAACAAAAAAAGAACCTCCACGAGGTGGAAAGCAACTTGAATTTGCTAAGACCATTAGGGGTGACAATTGATGATACACACTTTTTTATTCAAATCTCGGAAGCCGACCGCAGATTTGCTACTTACTATTTAGAGAATCAAGGGCTAGGAGAAGACTATATGCTCATCGGCATTCATCCGGGCTCTTCTTTCCATCAATCTTTTAAGCGCTGGGATAAGGACAGATTTGCTGAATTAGTTCAAAAGCTATCAGAAATGAAGAAGATAAAATGTCTTCTGTTTGGAGGAAAGGAAGAAGAAAATTTAGTAAAATATATTCAGGAGAAAGTTAATAAAAGTGTTTCTACCTATATCGGGAATGGTGAACTCTGTAGGACTGCCGCTTTAATTGAAAGATGCAACCTTTTCGTAAGTAATGATACCAGTCTGATGCATTTAGCCGCTGCTCTGAAGGTGCCAGTAATGGCTATATTCGGACCGACAATTCCTGAAAAAAATAGACCTTATGGTGAAGGACATACAGTCATCTACAAAAGTTTACCCTGTCGCCCTTGTTATAAATTTAAAAAAATTAAATGCAAAAAAAACTTCGCCTGCTTGAAAGAAATTACCGTGGAAGAAGTATTTCAAATAGCAAAAGATAAATTGAATCAGGTTTCCCAAAATGCAAAAAGGTCTCTTCCTCTTTAACGGCAATATCTATACGATGAGTGCCCGCCAACCAAAGGCACAAGCTGTTCTGATTGCTGATGACAAGATTCTGGCTGTGGGGAATAATTCAGAACTTGAAAATCTTCTGACAAATCATAATCAAAGACTTGTCAAGTGGAGAAAAATCAATCTTTTGGGAAAGACTGTCCTCCCCGGCTTCATTGATTGCCATACCCATTTATTTAATTACGGACTGAGCCTTTGTACCGTTGATTTGACAGGACTCACCTCAATTTCACAGATTTCAAAAAGGATAAAGAAATTCGCCTCAAAAGCAATTGTTTCTGATGAGTGGTTTTTGGGAAGAGGTTGGGATAAAAACCTCTTAAAGGAGGGAGAATTTCTTCATAAAAAATCTCTTGACTGGATTTTACCTCATAACCCTTGTGCTCTCTTCAGTAAAGATGGACATTTCGTCTGGGTCAATTCCAAAGCCTTAGAAAAAGCAGGGATTAAAAGAGAAACACCAAATCCAAAAGGTGGAGAGATTGAAAGAGACGAAAGGGGAAACCTTACCGGCATCTTAAAAGAGAAGGCGGCGGAAGATTTTAAAAAAGTAGTGGAAAAACCAAAAGGAGAAAAGGCAAAGAAAATTATTCATAGAGCAGTGAGAGAATTACAAAAATTAGGGGCAACCAGTATTCATAATGCAGAAGAAATAGAAATTTTCTCTCTATTGCAAGACTCGCAACCCTTAAATATTCGCATCTGGGCAATGCTACCGTTAGAAAAATTAGATTCTGCAATTGCCTTAGGGTTAAAGACAAATTTTGGTAATGAATTTTTGAGAATTGGGGCGATAAAAATTTTCCTTGATGGCACACTCGGTTCCCAGACTGCCTGGATGCTTGAACCTTATGAAGGAGAAAGAGAAAATTTTGGAATTAATTGGCTGAATGAAAAAGAATTGACTGAAGTGGTGAAAAAAGCAAATAAAAACGGATTAAGCGTAGCCATTCACGCTATTGGTGACAGAGCAAATCAAGTAGCCCTGAACGCTTTAAGTAAAGGAAATTCAGGTCTTCGCAATCGGATTGAACATGTCCAACTCTTGTTACCGGATGATTTCAAAAGATTTGCTACCTTAAGCGTGATTGCTTCAATGCAACCGATTCATTGCTCTTCAGATATAGAAATAGCCCGAAAATATTGGGGAAAGCGTGCTTCATTCGCTTATGCTTGGAAAACTCTTCTCAAAAGTGGGGCGAGAATTTGCTTTGGTTCTGATTCTCCGATTGAGTCTCCTAACCCTTTAAAAGGAATTTATGCCGCCATCACCAGAAAGAGAAAAGAAGACAAAGAAAGTTTTTATCATAAAGAATGTCTCAATGTTCTAGAAGCAGTTCATTCCTACACTTTGGGAGCCGCCTACGCCTCTGGTGAAGAAAGAATTAAGGGTTCAATTGAGCCAAGCAAATTAGCCGACTTGATTATTCTCTCCCAAGATATTTTTAAGATTCCTGCAGAAGAGATTTTGGAAACTAAAGTGGAAACAACCATCTTCAATGGGGAAATAAAAAATACTTGACATCTTTGCCCGAATTGTTGTATTTTTTATCTATGGTTACAGTGATTAAAATATAGATTACACAGATTATGAATCATCGGTAAATCTCTGTAATCGCCTTTTAAAATACTTGCCCCGTTAGAAAATCTTTTGATTTCTAACGGGGTGAATGTAATCAAGACTGTTAAGGACTTTTTCAACGGTCTCAAATAGAGCGAATGATACCAAATAAAACGAATGTGAAACAAGGGTTTATTCGTTAGATTCGCTATCATTAGATGAATTCGTTTATATAAAGGAGAACTCTGATGAAACTCAAAGCTTTAGGGGTCTACGGTTCCAGTTTGCCAGGTTTTCGCCTGACTAGTTTTCTTATTGATAATAAAATTTTGATTGATAGTGGCTCAGTTACCTCATCTCTTTCTCTGAAAGAACAGGCGAAAATTGAGACAATCCTTCTTTCACATACACATATTGACCATAGTTTAGGGATCTTACTATTGGCGGATAATCTCGTGGGGACTAGGAAAGAGTCAATTAAGATTCTCAGCACAAAGAAAGTGCTTGACTCCTTGATGATTGATTTACTAAATAATCGTATCTGGCCAGACTTTACCAGAATTTCCAACCCAGGAGGAGAGCCTCTTTTGCGCCTGCAAGCCGTTAAAGAAGGGAAAAAGGTAAAAATAGGTGGTTATTCCTTCTCCGTTATCTCAGTCACTCATTCGGTGCCTACGGTAGGTTTCTTCATTGGTGATGGAAAGAGCACTCTGGTCTATACTGCAGATACTAAGCACACCTCAAAAATTTGGCAGAGGGCAAAAAAAATAAAAAATGTCAAGGCAGTAATTATTGAAACCTCTTTCCCAAATGCCCTCCAAAGATTAGCCGATATCAGTGGACATCTAACCCCTCAAAGTCTAGCGAGGGAAATAGAATATTCGGGCTTACAAGTTCCGTTTTATGTCTATCACATCAAGCCAAAATTTTTGAATCAGGTAAAAAAGGAAATTGCGGGGTTAAAACATCCTCTCATCAAATTTCTTAAAGACGGAGGGAGTTACCGACTTTAATCTTAAGAAGGAAGGTTTGACTATGTTAGAAATGCACGTGGTTGGGTTAGGACTGGATGCAAATCAGAATCCGGTGGTATTACTCAGGGAAATCAATGGAGAGACAGTTTTGCCAATCTGGATTGGACCAGCTGAAGCGACGGCGATTGCCGCTGCCCTCCAAGATGTAAAGATTGAAAGACCATTGACGCATGATTTGATGAAAACTATCATTGAAGGACTGAAAGCCAAGGTAACTAAAGTCATCATTTCTGACTTAAAGGACAATACTTTCTATGCCAAGGTTATTTTAGAAAAGGAAGAATCGTTCATTTCTATTGATGCCCGCCCCAGTGATTCCATCGCTCTGGCTTTAAGAACAAAATCTCCCATCTTTGTGTCACTTAAGGTCTTAGGTAGACCCTCGGAAGAAACCACCAAAGAGGAAGAGCCAGAGAAGGAATCTCTCTCTGAATATCTCAAACGGCTTAATCCTGAAGACCTGGGAAAATTCAGGGTTTAAAAGCAGAAGCCCTCTATAAAGATTTAAAGGCATCTTAAACTTCCGGATGCCTTTTTCATTATTCTCTGAGATGAAGAAATATCTTATGTTGATAACATTATTGACCCTTCTACTAATTCTAAGTTGGCTGGTAGGAAGTAGACATCTATTTTACCTTGATGTTTTACTGACCCTCCTTAGCCAATCTTTAGTGAGTACTTTTCTGGATTGGTTCTGCTGGCTCTTTACCTTCTTGGGCTCTGTGGAATTTACCACTCTACTATTACTGACTCTTGGAATTTATTTATGGCGCAAGAATCGGAAAAGAGAAGCGGTAGTCTTGGTGGCGCTCTTCTTTTTGGCAGTGCCAATAGAGCTTGTGGGCAAAAGATTTCTGCCTCAACCTGAACCACCACCAGAGCTAACTCGTCATATCTTTGAAGTGCCTTCGTTGCATCTAAGCACTGCCTTTTCTTTCCCCAGTGGACATATGCTGAGGTTCGCTTATCTCAGTGGAATAGTTTTGACTCTGTTTTTAAGACTTAAGAACCGTTGTCTACTGGCCGTTACTTTGTTATTAGTCAATTGTTTAATGGCTTTTTCCTTGATTTATCTGGGACACCATTGGGCTACGGATGTAGTTGGTTCAATCCTTTTGGCAAGCCTAATGCTGTCCCTAATGAATAAATATCAAAAATCAAAATGGCATATTAAAATCCAAAATTTAAAAAAGACCGAACGAGAAGAGAAAGAATTAAACTTTTGATTTTTGATTTGTCCCGCCATAGCGGGATCCCGCATTTGCGGTGATAGTTTTAATTTTTGATATTTGCATTTTGAATTATATTTTGATAATATGAACCGCATTGTCTTTCTCGGCACGGGAGGGGCAAGGATTGTTGTCTTTAAACAAATCCGCGCCTCCGGCGGCATCTGGCTGGAGTTAGATGATACAAACCTTTTGTTAGACCCGGGTCCCGGCTCATTAGTTAGAATAATCAATAGTAAACACAAATTAGACCCCACTAAATTAGAAGCCATTATTCTTTCCCATAAGCATCTTGACCATTCGGCTGATGTAAATGTAATGATTGAAGCAATGACCGAGGGAGGATTCAAAAAAAGAGGAACTATTTTTGCCCCAAAAGATGCCTTTGAAGAAAATGTAATCTTAGAATACCTTCATTCCTATGTTCTAGAAACAGTAATGCTGAAGGAAGGCGGAATTTATAAAATCGGCCAGATAAATTTTGCTACCCCTAAAAAACATATTCATGGTAATGCTGAAACCTTCGGGATGAAATTCAATTTTTCTGGTGGAATTATCTCCTATGTGGTGGATACTCGCTATTTTGAGGAGTTGACCAAAATCTACAAAGCAGATTATCTTATCCTAAATGTCGTCCGCTTAAAACCGAGTAATTTAGACCATCTCTGTATTGATGATGTAAGAACAATCATTAGGACTATCAAGCCTAAATTAGCTATTCTCACTCATTTCGGGATGACCTTGCTTAAGGCTAAACCCTGGGAAGTAGCAAAACAATTAAGTGATGAAACAGGAATAGAGGTAAAAGCAGCCAGCGATGGAATGGAAGTAGTTTTATGATGTCCACCGAAAATTCCATTATCAGGCAAGTAAGGGAGGACTCTGATATCTATTGGAGTCCGAGCGAAGCGAGGAAGCAGTGAGACAGTTGGAGTAACAAAGAAGGAATATAAAATAGACCAATAGATGATTTCTGCGGAGAATCTTACCAAAATCTTTGACGACCCTAAACGGGGTGAGGTTGTCGCCGCTAAGGATGTGAGTTTTACTTGCGAACCAGGGAGAATTTTCGGCTTACTGGGTCCCAATGGCGCCGGGAAAACCACAACCTTACGGATGCTTTCCACTGTTTTAAAGCCAACCTCTGGGACTGCCAAAGTGGCCGGATTTGACATCATTAAGGAATCACAAAAAGTCCGGAAGAAAATTGGCTTTCTTTCAGGTGATACTGGAGTCTACGGAAGACTTTCAGCAAAAGAAATGGTGGAATACTTTGGTAGACTTTATGGAATGGACGAAAAAGATTTGAAGCAGAAGAGAGAAAAAATATTCACCTTGTTAGAAATGAACGATTTCAAAGATACCCGCAATGATAAATTATCTACTGGCATGAAGCAGAAAGTCAATATAGCCAGAACCATTATCCATAACCCTCCGGTTTTGATATTAGATGAGCCAACTCTCGGTCTAGATGTGATTACTTCCAGAACTATTGTAGATTTTATCAGAGGCTGTAAAGATGAAGGCAAATGTGTTTTATTCTCAACTCATATTATGAGTGAAGCAGAAAGACTCTGCAATGAAATCGCCATCATTCACAAAGGAACAATCTTTGCAGTGGGCAATCCTCAAGAACTAAAAGAGAGAACAAAGACAACTAATTTAGAGGATGCATTTCTGGCATTAGTGAGAGAGAATTGAGAGTGTTCTTTTGACTATTGAAGAATGGAGTAACACACCCCTATATCCCCTCTTATTAGAGGGGACTGCACTCGTAAATCCCCTCTTGAGAGGGGTGTCCCGCCAAAGGCGGGACGGAGTGTGTAATCCCTATATCTGTGCAAATGCATGCCCCATTTATTGATAACCATGAAATTTAGGAATCTCAGAATCATCTATACCAAAGAAATGAAGGACCTTCTGCGAGACCGAAGGACTCTTTTCGTTTCTTTGTTTCTACCGATTATTATCTATCCTGTTCTTCTCATCGGCATTTCCCAATTAACTATTATTCAATTAGCTAAGATTGAAAGGGAAATTTCTAAAGTAGTCATCATTGGAGAAGAATTATCAGCATTAAAAGATAAAATCAAAATCACTAAAGGATTAGAATTAGTCTTCATTGACCAACCTGAACCGGCGTTGAGTGAAGGAAAGATTCAGGCAATCGTAAAGATACCCAAAGAATTCAATCAGACTGTCAAGGAGGGAAAAAAGGCAAAAGTAGAAATTTTGGCAGATTTGTCCAACGAAAAATCAGAGAGTGCCAAAAGAAAATTAGAAAAAGTCTTGGAACAATATCGCACCGAAATCTTGACTTCTCGCCTTGAAGATAAAGGATTAACGCCAGAATTTGCTATACCCATAGAAACAGTGGTCACCAATGTTGCCTCGGCAAAAAAGATGGGCGGCAAATTTTTGGGCATAATGCTTCCCTACTTCTTAATTATTATGATTCTTTTAGGAGCCGCCTATCCAGCGATGGACTTAACTGCCGGAGAAAAAGAACGAAAGACGATGGAAACCCTTTTAGTCAGTCCAGCCAGCCGAGCAGAAATCGTGTTTGGTAAATTTGCTACGGTCTTCACTTTTTCTATGCTCAGCGCCATCTTCAATATGCTGAGTATGACTTTGACATTTTCAAAATTCTTTCCTCTTCATACTTTACGCACCCTTCGGGGAGTCACCTACAAGATTGATATTTATCTCTCACCAGAAACTATAGTTCTTGTCTTATTCTTAATAATTCCTATGGGTATTATTTTTTCTGGGATAACGATGAGTGTTTCCAGCCTTGCCAGAAGTTATAAAGAGGCAGCAAATTATATAAGTCCATTGATGCTCATCTGCCTTATGCCAGCGATGGTCAGTCTTTTGCCAGGCTTTGAAATTTCCTACTTTCTCTCCCTCATTCCTATTGTCAACATCGCCTTACTCTTTAAACAAATGATGCTTGGGACTTATCATCTCGGATACATAACCTTAACCTTTTTCTCTACCATTGTCTATGCCTATTTGGCCTTAAGATTAACTACCAATCTTTTTCAAAAAGAAGAGATTCTTTTGCAGACTTCGGAGGAAATTTCATTTGATTGGAAGCGATGGTTATTCCCAAAGAAAAAAGTTGATTATCCCAGTGTAGGGCAAATCTTTCTTCTCTTCTTTCTGAGTATTGCTCTCTTATATTATATTGGCTCAAGTGTTCAAGAGAAAAACATCAAGAGTGGATTGATCATTACTGAATTTATTTTGATTCTCTTACCTACGATTCTCTTTGTGAGAAGAAGTGGATTGTCAATCAGTGAGACACTTAATCTGCGAAAGACGACATTTCCAACTTTGGGCTTAGCCTTAGTAGCAGGTTTCTGCACTCTGGTGACTGCTTATGCCCTTTTTTTTCTGCAAAATCTTATATTTCCGGCTCCGCAGAAATATTTTCAACTCTTTGAGAAGGCATTTACAATGGTGACGCTAAGAGATAAAATTTTGATGGCGTTCATTATTTCTCTAACTCCGGGTATTTGTGAAGAGGCGATGTTTCGTGGGTTTGTTCTTTCGGGGATGGTGCCAAGGTTTGGTCGCTTAAGAGGAGTAATTTTTACTGCCTTGCTTTTTGCCCTTTTTCATCTTGACCCATATAGAACGCTTGCCGGGGTTTATATTGGATTAATTCTTGGTTACATTGTTGTCAGGACTGGCAGTATCTTTCCAGCGATGGTGCTACATGCCACCAATAATTTGATGGCTTATCTTCTTCCTCAAATCCCTCATATTAAAGAAGCAAAATGGCTTCAGGAAGGAAGTGCGCCGCCAATAATTATTCTAGTTTTAGCGACAGTATCTTTAATTGGGGTTTTGTCTCTGGTCCCACCTCACCCCCTTGCCCCTCTCCGCTGCGGAGAGGGGCAAGGGGGTGAGGTAAGCTTTAAGGGAGAGAGAAGGGAAGGAGTCTGTAGTTAGTAAATTTTTTGTGGGGGTTTCATTCTGATGAATATCACGGGGGATATCTTAAAACATCAGGATGTTTACTGATACCTAATACTACCAGAGGTAAGTAAAAGATAAGATAAAGGAAAAGAAGAACTCTATCGGTTTTTTTCTTCTTCAGGGTAATAAATAGACTTGAGATTCCCAATAGTATAGAAGGAAAAAAGAGGAATGGAATAGACAAAATAAGAGGAACACATAGATAGGCGCCAAGAATCAGGAAGGCTATGATTATCCTACCAATTTTATCACCCAAAATAACGGGGATAGTGAGTATTCCGTTTGCTCTATCCCCTTCAATATCTTTGAGGTCTTTGGCATTGAAGGATGTGGAAATGGTCAGTAAAACCAAGTAAGTTATCCTCTTTGGAAATTTCAAGAAGGTATCGGGGCCAGCAAAAAGAGAAAAGCCAACCCACATAACAGCCAGAGAAATTACGGCAATAAGAAATACCGAAATGAGTGGAAGTTTCTTTAATCGCAAGGGTGGAACAGAATAAAGGAATGAAATGGCACAGCAGAATAAGACAAGTAAGAAGGCACTATAACTTACATTTACTGCTAAATATAAGGAAAGGAAGAGAAAGATTATTCCGATAATCTGATATTCAATGGTAGAAATTTTCCCTTCTGTTAAAGGTGTTATATGTTTAGAGATTTCGTCTGCCTTGTAATCAAAGATGTCATTGATTATCTTGGCAAATTGAAAGGCAAATACAACAGAAAGAACTATAGCCAGAGTGGAAATCAAATTGTAAGGATTTTCAAAGAAGTTTGGATAATTATTTCCTAAAAGATAGTGTCCCAATAGGATTCCTGCTATGGTTAACATGCCGTAGTGAAGTGAACGAAGAATGCGGAAGTGTCTTAAAATACAGAGGGATTTTTCTTTATTATAGAGATAGAGTGTAAATAATAACGCAGGAATAATGACAAAAAGATAGAGAAGAGCAAACATCTTTTCACTTGGAATCTTGAGAGAACAGAATACTTGGTAAAATGGCAGGATGTTTGGCTTCTTTTGAAAAAGGCCGGATGATAGAGAAACTTCACTAAAGAGCAAAGGGAGAGAACCAATAAGGGTACAGACAAGATATAGTCCGACAAAGGCAAACAAAGACTTAAAGGCACTTCTTGTTTTCACGATTACATAGAAAAATATGCAAATGCTTGCTAGGGCTATTTCAACTCTTATTCCGGGACTGACACCTCCAAATTTAATAAAAGGATTTAGGAGAAACGGAAGTCCCAAAAGGAACTGTCTCAACGTTTGGGGATAATCTAGGACGAATCCTTTCCCTTTTGAAATTAAAAAATCCAAAATAGGTGGAACCCAGATAATAAACCAAAAGGTAACAAGGATTTTTGCTAAATTTTTAATTGTTTCTTTTGTAAGAAGATGTAACAAAATTAATATGTAGAGAAAAAGAGAAAGATAAAAGAGAGGATAATGATTAAAAAATCTTAAGGCCGAAAGTTCTATTTTAGAAACGAGGGTTATACAACGGAAATATTCCAATGTGCCCTCTAACAGATTGCGGATAAATATAATAGAAAAAAGGGTTAAAACCCAGTATCTGCCAGAGAGTTTTAACCCTTCTATACCTTCAATGATTTTAAGGATTGAGATTCTTAAAGTAATTATACGCTTCTTCCACATTGACCTTTTTAAGCATCTTCTCTATATTCAGTCCACTGAGATTGGTTAAGCACTTAATCAAATCCTTGTTTTTAGCCCCCTTTAGCTTTTGTATCTCCGCAAAAAATTGTAGAAGGATTCCTTCTTTTGAATGTTCGATAATCTTCATCCATACATAGAAACTCATTCCATAACCTAATTTTTCCTTTTCTGTAACTGGTTCAAAACAAGTTTTAACTCCTTTAGAAATTACTCTTGCCTTCCATTTAGTTAGGTCATAGGTTTTAATGCCTGAATCAATACATATTTTGATAATGTCGAGTCCTCTCTCTTTTTCCTTTCCAAAATCTTCGGGGAAAAATCTTTCAAGGAAAAAATATTGCATCAATGTGGCAATTCCGTCACCAATCCAGCGAGTAGAAGGGTCATTTTGGTATAGACTAAACTTGGAATCAAGAGTTCCTTCTGTCCATTCGTGGATATCTATATGACATATCTTTCCTATTTCTTCTTCCACTGATGCTGGCCAAAGTCCTTTTTCTACACAGGCAAAAGGAGGAGTCTCATTTGTTAAAATAACTCCCCATGGTGTTTCAGCCTCTAATCCCAACTTTTCTTTTATTAAGCTCTCTTCTTTTTTTAGAAAATCAAAGATTTCCTTTGCCTTCTGTTCTTGTCCTTTAGGGAAATAGACCGCAATTTTTCCTTCTTCAATCTTTTCTTGCCCTTCAGTTGAGATAGTTTTTGCTATCTGGGTAACTTTAGAGCCTTCTCCTGAAATTCTGGCACTCATTTTAAGATTATAATGAGCTCCACCCTCAAGAATACAGACAGGGTCAAGCGAAAGAATATCCCGTTTTAAGCTAAAATTTGCTTTTCCATCTTTGTCAGTAAGAACTATTGTATCTTCTTTTCCCGGAGCTCTTATCGTAATCTTTGCTCCCTGGATAGGTTTTTTATCTTTATTATATGCTATTACCAAGAAGGGCAGTTCCTGCATTTTTGTCCCCAGTTGCCCAAGTGACGAGTCTACCATAACCAAAAAGTCTTTAAGATAGAATTCTTCTACCATTGAAGAGTCAGGAAGAATCTTAGAGGTATGGCGAATAGATACAGGCTGCTTTTTAACAGGAATAGATATTTTCAAGGTGCAGTTTGCAAGCAGCATAGTCACTATGGTAAAAATAAAACACTCTCTCCTCAACATATTTTTCTTCCTTGTATAATATGTGGAGGGAGAAAAACACCCCGTATTTCTCCCCCTCTTTGTATTTTCTCTTCACCGGATTTATTACCAAAAGGTAATTTTAATCCAGCAATGCCAGTGCCCATCATAAACCTCACATCCAAATTCAATAGTTCTTGCAATTGCTCCGGGTGGAAGAGGACGAATATGATAGGTTCTGGCCGGGTTCTCCAACATATACGCCGCGGCTTCGAGAAAATAGCACACTGTAAGTCTGGAAGATTCGGCTACCCATTTAAGTTCCTTATCTTGAAGGTCATGTCTGATCTTCATCAGAGCGCCATTAGTGTTTCCGGTCTCAAGCATATTAAGAACCGCTTCAAGTTTGTTGATAAATGGCGTGCGATAGCTTTCGTCAACGAATTCGGCATATCCTTGCTCTAACCCTGTCTTTAAGGTTGTTATCATATTCTCTGCAGCCGCTATCGCTGTTGGCATTTCTACATATCCAGCCTTCTCAGGCTCTGTAGGTGGAGAAACTTCTATCAGAGGACAGGCTACCACTCCTCCAGCGTATACGAGACCTCCTAGCAATAAGGCCACACATACACCTCCTTTTTTCACCTCCTTTCCCCAAAATTTTTATCTGTTTCAATTTTATCACATTCTCTTTAAAATGTCAATATGTTTTTTTTTGAGCAACAAAATTTATTTCTTCTTTTCTCTGTATTTTCGCATATATTTCCTCTTGTATTCATTATATCTTTCCCTGTTTTTCTTACGCCACTCTCTCCAGTAAGTTTTATGCACAGAA
>JBFLXN010000279.1:0-2217 GCA_040755715.1 Candidatus Edwardsiibacteriota bacterium | reverse complement strand
TCTTACAACGAATAGAGCATTCCGCGACTGGAGTAAAGTCTTTGAAGACCCAGTGTGCGCCAAAGGTATAATTGACAGACTCATCCATCATTCAGATGTAATCAGAATTGAAGGAGAAAGTTATAGAGTGTGCCAAGAAAGTTCTTTGATTTCTTGTCGGTGAAAATCCGAACTGGATAAAGGTTAGCCACCAATCCAGCACCCGAATGACATACATAAAGAGGTAACGAATTATGTAATGCTGTCTGTAGGGAGTAGTTGGGCTACAACGCAAGTGAAGGGATTGAGCCCCGAAAAACTCTCGTGTCGGTGGTTGATACTATTCATAAAGTAGAAAACAAAATTCCTGCAACCGAAAAGAAGGCAAGGTTGCAAGAGCCCGACGGGGTCTGAGACCGCAGCACGACTATAAAAGGGAACAAAGGAAACTTGGGAGAGCCAGAACATTCTCTTGTAATGCCGATACAAGTTATAAAAGACAAGTAAAGGTATAGTAAATATTCTGGCAGTCGGACTAACTAATAGTAGCGATGAAACAGGGTAATACCTGCAGAGCGAAGGAGTTAGCAATAATGCGAAAGGACATAGAGGAAACATCTGCCGACCATAGAGTTGGAAAACAGATGTTAACGAAATTTATGCCCACAACCTTAAGGAGAAATCCGAAGTATAGATATATGTCATTAACATATATGCTTACAGAGGAATATCTCAAAGAATGTTTCAATGAGCTGAAAAGAGATAAGGCTATTGGAATAGACGGGGTAACAATGGAAGGATATGAAGTTAATTTAGAAGAAAACATCAAGGATTTAGTGAGGAGAATGAAAGAATGGAAATATAGACCACAGCCTGTCAGACGGGTCTATATACCAAAACCCAATGGGGACAAAAGGCCATTAGGAATACCTGCTGTTGAAGACAAAATTGTCCAAATGGGGATTAAGAAAATCCTTGAAGCAATCTTTGAAACTGACTTCATAGATGTATCTTATGGATTTCGTCCAAACAGGAGTTGTCACGACGCATTAAACGCAGTAGATGTAACAATAATGACCAAACCTGTTAACTATGTAGTGGATATGGACATAGAGAAATTCTTTGATACCATAAATCACGAATGGTTAATGAGATGTCTAAAGCAGAGGATAGCAGACAAGACATTCCTACGACTGATAAGCAGGTTCTTAAAAGCAGGGGTAATGGAAGAAGGTAAATTTAAGGAAACAGACAGAGGGACGCCGCAAGGAGGGATAATAAGTCCGATACTTGCCAACATTTACCTTCATTACATATTAGACCTGTGGTTTGAGAAGAAAATCAAGAAGGAATTGGAAGGATATGCCCAAATTATCAGATACTGCGATGACTTTGTATGTTGCTTCCAAAAAGGGAAGTCAGCAAAGGAATTCGGAGAGAAGTTAAAAGAAAGGCTTAATAAATTTGGGTTAAGAATTGCTGAAGACAAATCAAGGATAATAGAATTTGGTCGTTATGCTTTGGAGAATGCGAAACGAAGGGGCGAGAAAGCGAAGACATTTAACTTTCTTGGATTTACCCATTATTGCGATAAAACAAGAAAAGGTAAATTCAAAGTAGGACGAAAGACAAGCAATAAGAAGTTCTGGGCAAAGATGAAGGAAATGAATCAATGGTTTAAGAACATCCGAAACCTGATGAAACTAAAAGAGTGGTGGGAAATACTGCGAATGAAACTATACGGACATTACCACTACTATGGAATAAGTGGAAATAGACAATCAATAGAGGTGTTCTATACTAAAACTGTGGGGCTTACTTATAAATGGATAAACAGACGAAGTCAAAAGAAAAGCTTCAACATAACGCAGTTCAAAGAATATATGAAGCAGAACCCCTTACCAGAACCAAAGATATATCACTTATACCCTGAACTTGCTTAAGGGAGTATTATTGAAGAGCCGAATATGGGAAATCTGTAAGTTCGGTTCTATGAGGGACACTAAAATACTTTTATGGTTGAATATTGTGACACTCTCCAAACCGAAAGGGGAGAGAAACAGGGAATACAAAGTATACCTAAAGGAGGTATTTGAATATGTCTACTCGACATAAAAGACAGAAAAACCAAAAATTTGACACAATCACAGGAATAACATGTCCGTCCTTGTTCAAATGTTGATAAGTATTTTTATAGATATTTTTCTGTTTACGAAATTTTAAACAGGATTACATAGG
>JBFLXN010000278.1:0-2314 GCA_040755715.1 Candidatus Edwardsiibacteriota bacterium | reverse complement strand
GGCGGGACTAAAGGAATCCTATGGATGCCGAGGTGCCGCCCTTTCTACCAAATCTAAGATTGAGTTACGAATTCACCGGCATTTTTATCTTAGAAGATACCGGCAATTCTATGTTGTTAACGACACTAATGCATAAAACTCAAGTATTAACTACGACCAAGGGCGATCACTTTAGAACAAGACTTACTCATACGCTAGAAGTGTCTCAAATAGCAAGATCGATAGCTAAATTATTAGGATTAAATGAGGAACTTGTCGAAGCTATTGCACTAGGACATGACCTGGGACATACTCCATTTGGTCATGTTAGTGAGAGAGTACTAAACAGGATCATATCAGGGAAAACCGATATTTCTGGAAAAAATTTCGGAGGATTCAAGCACAATTTTCAGAGTGTTCGTATAGCAGATCACTTGGAACAGTGGGCTCTTGATAACGTTGGTTTCAATCTTACTCTCGTAGTGAGAGACGGAATTCTAAAGCATTCGACTCTTAAATCCAAAAAGACTGATCCGGAGCCAGTAAGATATCCTGACCTCAAACTCATTTCTCTAGAGACGGATATACCTTTCTCAATAGAGGGACAAGTTGTAAAAATTTCCGATGATATAGCTCAAATAACCCATGATTTGGAAGATGGTTTTAGGTTAGGGATCATAAAAATTAACGATTTTAGTTCTTGCCAACTAGTTGAAACGGTTTGTGAAAATTTCAGTATCCCTTCTCAAAGGCTTACTCAGTTTGATACACGCCAGCTAAGAAGCCACTTAATTGGACCTATGGTAGGTTTTTTAATTCATGACGCTGCTCAAGCAACATTAGCAAAAATCCAGGAAAAATTTAAAACTGGACCTTACCCTTATTCTTTTGAAGAAATGTACGTAACGTTTTCTATGGGCACAGAGAATGCAGCGATGGAACTCAAGAATATTATTAACGATTTATTTGTAACATCTTTACAAGTAAGTACAATGGACAGTCGAGCAGAGTATTTAGTAACTCAACTCTTTAAAGCTTATTGGAGAACACCAGCCCAACTACCAGATCTCATTTTATCAAAGTATTTTCATAGATTAGGAATGACATTTTCTCGACGATCATTGAATCAGTATAAAAGAAAAATGCATAACGATCCATATTTCGCTAGAGCGATTTGCGATCACATTGCATGCATGACAGATAACTATGCTTTTACTGAGTATAAAAAGCTTTATCTGCCGGAGTGAACCCGAAATTCCAGCTAATAGCTTTTCACCAAACAAAAAAGACTAAAGTATCTTCATTCTTTTTTGACTAATATTCGTTTGTTGTTCAATAATAAAAACCAGCTTTCCTGTCATTCGTCCCACCTGAGAGCTGTGCTCCGGGCCGACGGCTACATCGACTTGCCTCGGAGCGAACGACGGCGTACTTATAGAGCCTGACTTTACCTTTCTAATGCTTTCTGGTTGGGCGACAACAGCGCTATTCCATTCTATTAAATGCTTTCCCTAATTTCGCGGCACGATGCGCGCGCCTATTCGCTTAGCCGAGCCTTCGCCGTGTCCCCGTAAGCGGTCCTTCGGCAGAGCTCTCCTTGTGGGACGAACGACAGCAGGCTTGGAAATCGAACTATTTTTAAAAAATCAAAGCCTCAAAAGTTGATGACTGATACCCCGCTGTAACCCCAGCTTAAAACAGGGTGCTTTTTGTTTTTTCCAAGGAATTTAACATGATTCATATGACCGATTAATTGTATGTTATCTCATATGTGCGTTACCTTGCAGTCTGATTGCAGGAAAACCGACTTCTTATGGCGAATTATTACAACGTTTTAATATCCCTGTCACAATATCTTTCAATCTGGACCGGTGTGCTTTGGTTCCCCTGGAGAAGAAGAAACCTAACCTTTTTAACAGTTAATATAACAAGAACTGAGATTATACAGTACATATAATCATCGAACAATGTCATGCATACAGATTCCGTTGCGCTCCATTCCCGCCGATGGATAGCTATCTTATGCGCTGATCAATATCTGTGAATGAATCTGTGAGGAATTTAAAATGAAGCGATTAATAAACATCCTTCGCGAAAACAACATCGAGTGTCTGCCCAATGAGCGGTTTACTCTTGACGTGGAGATGTTTCCCGATAACGGAGAGGAACATAGATTTCCGAAGCAAGTTCTCTTTGAATTCCCGGAGTTGCCTGGCGGCAAGAAGTCGGTTCCCGAAACTTCGGTTTCGATGTTTCGGTACTTTCTTGATGGGTCTCAGCGTTCCCATCGTGTCATTGATGCCACCTTTCGAAATCGCTACTACTTGCCGATCTG
>JBFLXN010000277.1:0-2325 GCA_040755715.1 Candidatus Edwardsiibacteriota bacterium | reverse complement strand
CGGCATAGCTGAGGTCAGATTCTGGTGTAATAACAAACTTATCGATGTTCAAAGAGTAAAAATCAGTGATCTACAGCAGTTCACTTTTGAAGTTTAAATGGTTCACTTTTGAAATTTAGCTAACATAGATTTTTTAAAGAGTCAACCTCAAAAAATGACCTCAAAAAATGACTTGACACTTGCACCTAAAGTGGTGTATACTTACCTTTGTCATCTTCAATAGAAGATAAGGGTTTAAGATAGTTCAAAAAACAATTTTGCACAATGTTGAACAACTTTGAACTATTTTACGGTTAAGAATTTGAATTTAACCACTGAAAACACTGAAGGCACTGAGATGGTTTTGAACTTTTTAGTGAATTCTGTGACTTCAGTGGTTTATCTTGAACAAAATTTTTAGCATTATAAGCATGACTTTGTTAAAATTTTGTCTAAAATTGGCACAATTTATCCTGAACGGAGTGAAGGAAAATCAACACTGACAAGCGTTTAAGCCTTCTGGGCTTGTTCTTCTCTTGCTTGTCCAAGAGAAGAACCAAGAGAAAGACAGCCCAAGCCCCGATAAATCGGGGCTTCAGGGCCTCCTCAAAAGCACAAGAAAAGTGCCTCATAGGCTTATATTATTGTGCCAGAAGGCTTCCAGGCAGATTTTGAGCCAAAATTTAACAAAGCACTGTAAAGAGATTTATAACAATTCTAAACTTTGGCAAAATTTAGGTTTTTGTTAGGATTAACCTATCCCTTCTCGGAGAGAAACAGAGTCGGTTATCCTTTGTGAGTCGCCTTTTCTTTCCAACCTAATGGCCCTAATTTCCGCACCTCTTCGGTCATTTCTGTAACTACCTTGGCAAACTTTGCCCCTTCAGAAGCAGAAATGAATTCCAGACGCACTCTTTCTTTCTCCACACCAAATTGTTCCAACATCTTGGAGAGCAATGGAAACCGTCCCATTGTCTTATAGTTCCCGACTTGATAGTGACAGTCTCCGGGATGACAACCGCCAATCAAGATTCCATCTGCGCCATCTGTCAAGGCTTTCAGGACAAAGGTGGGGTCAACCCGGCCAGAACACATTACCCGAATCGGGATGACATTTGGTGGATATTTCATCCGACTTGTCCCAGCTAAATCTGCTCCAGCATAAGTGCACCATTTGCAGATAAAGGCAATAATCTTAGGTTCAAATTGATTTTGTGACATAATTTTCCCTCCTTTCCTGACCTGTCGTCAGGACAGGTAAGTCATCTTTTGGAGCTGGGAACAAAGATTACCTTCCTGTCCCATTCTTTAAAAGTAATCTCAAAATGTTCAAATACATTCTTTCTTCCTAATAATGGCGGGACTTCTTCAATCAGGGCCCAAGCAATTTCTGCTTCAAAAATTTCATCGCTGATTTTCATTTTTAGTCTTTTCTTTATCACGGGCACTTTCCCTTCGCCAACTCCAGAAAGTTCTTCAATAGGTAAATGAGAAATTCTAAGATTTAAGGCTTCACCAATTGAACGAGGTAATAAAGTGAGATCAGCCCCGGCATCAATGTAGGGATAGATAAGCACTCGGTTAATTCCAGAAATTAAGATAACATTCGCCACTGGCCTATAGATTGTTTCTCCGTTTATTCTTTCTCTTCTATAATCAAATACTATCGCCATAAGATTTGTAGGAGTACCATCAGTTCTGCCTTCGGAACTTTTACTAAGGCAGGCAAAGAATGGGGGAATTTTTTCTTTGCCTCTTTCAAGACTGCTTTCGCATTATCGCCTACCGCCGCCACTTCTTCATTTACCAGGGCGATCCATTTTCCCGCATATTGGGAAAAATCAGTCTTGATGAACCAGTCAAAAGTTCTATCAGTCTTTTTCTGTTTCTTCATTACCACTGCTTCCTTCAAGTAAACTTTGGCAAAAATTGATTTAGCCTTTATTTACTTCAAACTGTTATGAGTCTTTTCTGTCATTACTTTTGGGCTCACCCACGAAGAATCTAATAAGATTCTAGTGCTGTGTGACATAAATTCCGTAACTTTTTTCGGGAGTCACACAGCACTTTCACATCCCGATTCTATCGGGATATGACATTCCGAAACTTGCCACTGGCAACTTTCGGAATTGTAACCCCTTAGTCCCGATTGAATCGGGACTAAGACCCCCCGCAGTGGTCTGTATCTTCGGGCCAACTTAATAGCGTTAATTTATGTTACAGACCACTAGTGCTTTGTGACACTAATTTTTGATATTGTAATAGAACCTGTTAAGTTTCTTACGAGCAATGTTCTTTGTAAACTGCCAGGAAACGGTTGCTTTCTGACGATTACGTTGTCTGACC
>JBFLXN010000276.1:0-2335 GCA_040755715.1 Candidatus Edwardsiibacteriota bacterium | reverse complement strand
AGATAGAGGAGACCAAGATGAGGGTAGAGGCAAGGAGGATAAAAAGGCCATCAAAACTATATCGGATGGGAGGAAAATTATGCATAACAACGAAAAAACCATAGCAGACATCTGGTCTCAGCGGATTATGCCGCCTGAACCTGATGATGAACCTGATGAGGGGCAGAAACAAAATACAAGTTTCATGGCAATCTATAGAAGAAAGTCGGTGTTTAAATCTTTTTATCCCTTTTCCAGTGAATATACAAGGGATTCAGTAAGGAATGAATTAAATATACTGGAGGCCTTAGAGGAAAAATTAAGACAGGAAGGGAAGTGGAAACTTATTAATTGTAGCAAGTGTAAAAAGTTCAATTCAGAATGTCCATATTGCAGAGGTGCAGGCAAAGTCAGGGTCTTCATCCGTGAATACTTACCTCCTGAAAAGCAGGAGAGGTTAAATGACCTTAAAAGACTTTTCGAGATTGGTTTTTTAAAAAGGGAAAAATTACTACCAGACAAGGGCCAAGATGACCGTTGGTAAACCAGAAGGTGCAAGTCCTTCCTTGTCTGGTTAAAGTCAAGGAAGTTTTTAAAAATGATTTCTAATGTGAAAACTAAAGAGGATGAATAGAATTAAAAGGAAGTATCAATGAAATGGAGTTTTGCTCAAGTCTGGAATAAATCTCTTGAACGTGAGGAAGAAGGAGAAATCCGCCCTCGCCAGAAGATATGGGCTTCTGAACTTGATAAGGCATATGTTGATAGATGGCTAAAAATGAAGGGTGTCCTGCCTACAAATCTCCCTAATGCCCGTTCACGAAGAAAATTTGAGGCAGGCAATATGCTGGAGTGGATTGTAAAGATGGTGCTAAAACGAGCAGGGATACTTCAGAGTAATCAGAAGTGGACAGAGTATCAGTATGAGGGATTATTGCCTGTTTCTGGAAAACTTGATTTTGTTGCGGGTGGGCAACCCGATTGGGAAAAAACATTACAGGAGATTGAACTTTTGGGTCTTCCTGAATTTTTCAATCAGGCAACGCACCAAATAATTAAACATCTAAAAGGTCTGAATAGAGAACTTGAGAGAATCATTATCGAAGTCAAATCATGCTCAACATATATGTATGATAGATATGAATCCTTCGGACTTGAATCAACTAAGGGTCATGTAATGCAAACCTTTCATTACCTTAAAGCAGAGAATATGCCAGAAGCTCATCTTGTGTATATCTGTAAAGATGACTTGCGAATGCTGGAATTTAGCATTATGAATCCTTCACAGTATGAAAATTGGTATAAGCAAGATATTGAGGAAATGACAGAATATTACAATTCAGATGTCCTGCCCCCCTTAGAGCCTGAAATAATCTTCAATGAGGACACAGGACGATTCTCTACAAACTGGAAAGTAGAATATAGCACTTATTTGACAAAGTTATATAACTATAAAGAGCCTACAGATTACAGGGAAAGGTGGAATAAAACAATAGCACAGTGGAACAGGACACTAAGACGCTGTGTAGAAGATAAAAAAATGACAGATCTAAACTTACAAACAATTAAAGAAATTGAAATGATGTTTCCTGACTTTGATGAGTTTGTAGAGAAAGCTAAAAAAGTCGGAATAACAGAAAAGGAGGAACAATACGATGCGATGGAATGACCCTAATTTGGTTGGTACATCTCAATCTTATTTGAGGTTGAAGCATGGAGAAAATAAAATCCGTATTGTCTCTGAGGCAGAGCCATACGGAAAACACTACAATCCAGAGACTAAAAAAACTTTAGTTTGTATAGGAAAGGATAAAGGTTGTGAGGGATGCCAGCAAGGTAATAAACCCCGTGTGCAGTGGTTACTGTGGGTGATTGATAGGACAGATAACAAAATCAAAATGCTTGAAATTGGATATTCAATTCTACAACAGATTTCAAAACTTGCTCAGTCTCAGGAATATGGATTTGAGATTATACCTAACTATGATATTACAATCACAAAGGAAGGCGAGGGATTAGAAACTGAATATACAGTTATCCCTGCAAGAAAAGATACACTATTAATCGAGGTCGAGAGGGAGGAGATTGAAAACCTTGAAAGTCCCATAGAAATAATTAGGAAAAAGAAAGAAAAGCTTGAAGAGCCATTTTAGAAAGGAGAGACACATGAGACTCTGGCTTAAAAAACTTGCTTCTTGTGATTATTATAGGATCTCAAAAAAGAAACTTTCTGAAGATATTCTTACTTCTATTTGCATACATGACTTTGAGCGAGTCACAGGCATAAAACTGAAAGCTGGCGAAATTAGAGAAATAGAGAGCATCAAAATAAAGCTAAAGAAATAAATGATTAATT
>JBFLXN010000275.1:0-2337 GCA_040755715.1 Candidatus Edwardsiibacteriota bacterium | reverse complement strand
ATAGCTGAGGTCAGATTCTGGTGTAATAACAAACTTATCGATGTTCAAAGAGTAAAAATCAGTGATCTACAGCAGTTCACTTTTGAAGTTTAAATGGTTCACTTTTGAAATTTAGCTAACAGGAAAATCTCGCCTTCGGCGAAGCACAGATTAACACAGATTAAAGGATGCAGATAATCACAGATTGTATTTAAACTATCTGTGTTTTTATCTGCGCTCATCTGTTGCTTTTAAATCTTGCGATTATCTGTGCTTATATAATTTCCTAGGCTATCAAGAAAAAATCCAGGAATCGCTATAATCTGCGAGCAGAGCTCTTTTCTTGCTAATCAATAGCTTCTGCCAAAATCCAAACACCTTCCTGTCCGCCAAACCTACGGCGGACAGGTCTTTTTGTGCCACGGTCAAAATAGATTTCAAATCTTTCACCACTTTCTGTCTTCACCCGGTAATAATTGCGGTGATGTCTGGCTCGCCACGATTGTTTCTTCGGCGGACGACCTAAGGCATAACCAAAGTCCTGCCACTTTCTTTCAATTTCTATAATTCTGTATTCTTTATCTCGCCAGCGGAATGAGGTCGGGTTGATTGCGTCTTCGTCTTTTTGGACCTTGATTTTTTCACAGATAAAACGGTGGTTCATATACTGTTACTGTTATGGTATTTTGTCACAAAAATAAGGATTGCCTTGTGAAGTAATTTATCTATTATGAGATTGTTGAAAAAACCAACCATCTCTGTAATCGCCTTTTAAAATCCTTGCCCCGTTAGAAAATCTTTTGATTTCTAATGGGGTGAATGTAATCAAAACCGTTGAGGACTTTTTCAACGGTCTTATTATTCAAATTCCTAGACTAGAACAAATCCCAAGACTCCACCAGCCAAAATCAACCAAATTGGGTCAAGCCTGAATCGCCATAATACCAAAAGTCCGAGCAAAGCTAAAAGTCCAGATTTGACATCAATAATAGCATTTCTGGCGATAAAAAGACCTGCCGAAAGCAACATTCCCACAATTGCCGGTCGCACACCTTTCAGGAAACTCACAACTAATGAGTGTTCTTTTATTCGTTCGTAGATATGCAAAAGTCCAATCAGCATCAGAAAAGAAGGCAGGAATATGGCAACGGTGGCAATGATGGCGCCTATTATTCCTGAAACCTTGTAGCCAACAAAAGTGGCGGTAATAGCCACTGGCCCAGGGGTAATCTGACCAAGAGCCACTCCATCAATGAATTCTTTAGCAGTCAGCCAGTGTCTCAATTCTACCACTTCATTCTTTATGAACGGTATGGCGGCAAAACCTCCACCAAAAATAATGGCGCCAATCTTAAAGAATATATACCCTAATTCTAAATTCTTGCCCATTGAGATAAACATCCGTGTCCATCCGTGGCTGAAATTACAGACCGCACTATTCAAAAATGGAAGTAGAACGCAGAGAGGCGTAATGTTTCTGAAACGAGAATAGAAGGCCATACCCAACAGGCCACAGGCCAAAATCGTCAATAATACATCATTTTTCAGCATCAGACAGAGAAAAGCAAATACGCCAATGATGATTCCACGCCAGTCTTTGAGAGATGTCTTTCCTATTTCAAAAGTCGCCCAAAGAATAAGAGCCGTCACTGCAGGGCCAACACCTTTGAAAACAGACTGCAGACCGGGAATCATTGAGAAACGAAAATAGAGAAAACTGAGAAGAACCATCAAAGAGAAACAAGGTAAGAGGAAAGCAACTCCCGAAACGATAGCACCCTTGAGTCCTCTCAATCTGAATCCGATATATTGCACATAATTCGGCACAAATGGTCCGGGCAGCATCTGTCCCATCGCTACTGCTACACTCAGTTCTTCATCAGAAATCCATCGCTTCTTTCTCACCAGGTTTTCTCTAATCATCGCCAGCATTGCTGGCCCTCCCCCAAAACCGAAAGTGCCAATTTTGAGGAAGACGAAAATCAAATCTAATAAGCGAACTTTAACTTTGGTCATTTATTTTCTGCAAGTGCTCTCTCACAATCTTTCCCAGTTCTTCTTTTTTCCCTGGGCCGAAAAATGGAGTCTCTCCGTCAACATAGAAATTCATCTCCCCGTATCGCTCCAAGTCCTTTCTCCCTCACCGTCACCACACCTTTTCTATCCTTTGTCAGACGAAAGACTTCTTCCATTAACATTTTCCCGTAGCCCTTCTTCTGTTTTGTAGGCACCTAGTGGTCTGTAACATAAATTAACGCTATTAAGTTGGCCCGAAGATACAGACCACTGCGGGGGGTCTTAGTCCCGATTCAATCGGGACTAAGGGGTTACAATTCCGAAAGTTGCCAGTGGCAAGTT
>JBFLXN010000274.1:0-2358 GCA_040755715.1 Candidatus Edwardsiibacteriota bacterium | reverse complement strand
TTCTGGGCTTGTTCTTCTCTTGTCCCCCGACAAGTCGGGGGAAGAAAGACAGCCCAAGCCCCGATAAATCGGGGCTTCAGGGCCTCCTCAAAAGCACAAGAAAAGTGCCTCATAGGCTTATATTATTATACCAGAAGGCTTCCAGGCAGATTTTGAGCCAAAATTTAACAAAGCACTGCACGGATTTCACGGATTTCCGCCAGAGGCGGATCCGTCTCCGGCGGAAAACGGATTTTAAAATATTAAAATCTGTGAAAATTCCTGCCCCGCACCTATCCTCCACGATGCCAAGCACCGATTTAGGATAGGTGCGGGGTGAATGTAATCTGTGGTTTCATATGTTCAGGATTATGCCTTTTGAGAGCGATTTTTTAGTTATTGGGAGCGGAATGGCGGGATTGATTTTTGCTTTGAAAGCCGCCGAAGTTGGAACAGTCTTCTTGATTACCAAGAAACAAAATACCGAATCCAACACTAATTATGCTCAAGGTGGTATCGCCGCTGTCTTTGATGCCGATGATTCTGTGGAATCGCATTTCGCTGATACTATCAAGGCAGGAGCAGGACTCTGCCACGAAGATGCAGTTAGAGTAATGGTAGAAGAAGGACCGGCGCTGGTCAAAGAACTGATGAGTGTAGGAGTTCAATTCAGTCAGACAGAAAATGGAAGACTACAGTTGGGAAGGGAAGGCGGACATTCCAGCCGAAGAATTGTGCATGCCGAGGATCTGACTGGACAGAAAATTGAACACACCTTGGTGAAAGAAGCAAGCCATAACCCGAAAATAAAAATTTTTGAAAATCATACGGCGATTGACTTAATTATTTCGGAGAGAAGATGCTGGGGTGCTTATGTGCTGGACAACGAAACTCTGGAAGTGAAGACCTATTTAGCCAAAGTTATTTTTTTAGCTACTGGCGGGGGGGGGCAAGTTTATCTGCACACTACCAACCCCTCAATTGCTACCGGAGACGGAATGGCTATGGCTTACCGGGCGGGGGCAAAATTGGCAAACTTAGAGTTTGTCCAGTTTCATCCAACGACACTCTATCATTCTCTGGCAAAATCGTTTCTCATCTCAGAAGCAGTGAGGGGTGAAGGGGCTATTCTCCGGGACAAGGACGGAAAAGCCTTTATGTCCGAATATCATAAATTGAAAGACCTAGCCCCACGGGACATTGTCGCCAGAGCTATTGATAGTGAACTCAAAAAAAGTGGTGAACACTGTGTTTTCTTGGATTTATCCGCAATTCCTCCGGAAAGGAAAAAAGAACGATTTCCCAATATTTATAAAAATTGTCTTTCTTATGGGATTGACATCACTCAAAAACCCATTCCGGTGGTGCCAGCGGCTCACTATCTCTGTGGTGGCGTGTTAACTGACATTTGGGGACAGACTTCTATTGAAGGTCTTTATGCGGCTGGGGAAACCGCCTGCAGCGGTGTTCACGGGGCAAATCGTTTGGCTTCCAATTCTCTGTTAGAGGCTTTAGTCTTTGCCGAAAGAGCCGCTCAAAAGGCAAGGCAAGAGTTAAATGAAAAGACTATTTCCCTACCCATCATTCCCGGCTGGGACTATGTCGGCTCTGTCTTTAGTCAGGAAAAGGTGGTGGTAAGTCATAACCGTGAAGAAGTTCAAAGATTAATGTGGGATTATGTGGGAATCGTTCGGACAGAGAAGAGACTCCTCAAAGCTTCAGAAAGATTGAAAATCATTTCGCAGGAGATCCGGGATTATTATTGGAAATATCGTGTGACCACGACTCTTTTAGAGTTGCGCAATCTGGTAACACTGGCTCAGCTAATTGTCCGTTGTGCTCTCTTACGCAAGGAGTCAAGAGGATTACACTATAATCTTGATTACCCTGAAAGAGATGATGAACATTTCAGAAAAGATACGATTATTAGTAAATGAGTCTCAAAAGCAACCACGGATTTCACAGATTCAACGGATTAAAAAATCTGTGAAAATCTGTGTTAATCTGTGTTAATCTGTGGTTTCATATCTTAAATGAGTCTCAGAGAGATTGAAAACAAAGAGAGGAAAATCACTTGGCGCTTTAACCTGATTGCTTCCGGAGTGATTATTGCTACCGCCGTCATTGTCTTTCTCCTTTCAATCTTTTATTGGTCAAGGCATTTTTTTAAACAGGGGATAACCATAAGTGCGGTTATTTTTCTCTATGGTCTGGTGAGGTTAGGACTATATTTGAAATTGAGAAAAAAGTAGTGTCAGCTAAAAATTAAAAGTGGACTGTTTAAGAATTAAAAGTGGACTAAATTTAAGTCTAGCTTTTTTACTTTGTGAACACCAATAAGTTTGTTCTTATACCACAATCTGATTTCAGCCATGCCTG
>JBFLXN010000273.1:0-2377 GCA_040755715.1 Candidatus Edwardsiibacteriota bacterium | reverse complement strand
CTGCCAAGCTGGGTGATTTTACTGTCTTGCTCAATGCTAGGTCAAGGTTTGTTGCCGAGAGGCAGAGTTTATTGTCCTCCGCGTTGAGCTTGACATATTGAAGCACAGGCAGGGCTTTCTTTGAAATAGCTCTGCATACCATTGTCAGTGCTTCAACTATCTTTTGTCTTGAGATTGTTAAGTTCATTGCTCCTCCTTTTTTGATTTTGTTTATCTTTGACCTTCTTCTGGCAGAAGCATTGTAGCAGTTTCCTTGTCAGGAGATTTGTCTGTTTTTATCCAGATACGCTCATTTTCAAGCTCAAAAATAAACAAGTCATTCTCTGGATTCTTTGTGTGCTGTCTGAAGAAACATTGAAACACCAAGAGAATTTCTGTTTCCTCATATTTTGTTCTTATCCCAGGAGTGGTTAGGAATATCATGGTTTTTCTCCTTTTTTGTTAAACATTATTCAAGTATTTTGAGGTTTGTTCTTTTGTTGGCTAACTGTTCTTTGAATTTCCTCCTTCTTAAATTATGTTTTCTTCTTGAAGCCTTTCTGCCAATCCGTGAGCGAATAAAGTGGCTTCTTTTTCTGGTTCCTTATATTCTTCTTTCAATGCTGACTTGATTATGGCTATTGTTTTCCATTTTCTTTTTTTGCGCTCAGTTTTGTATTCATCAAGCAAAGGTTGATACATTTCTTGGCCACAGGTTATGCAATGGTCTTTTTCCATATTTGTGCTCCTTTCTATTTTCATTTCTTTAGATTTACTGAATTTTTTATTTGCTCAGGTTCTCAAGGGTTTTGCTTTTGTTTTATCTGAAGCATTTTTTGAAGTGAGTTCCAAGACTTATTGGTTTAGGGTTTCTTCTTAAGATTCTATCTGTGGTCTTTTGGCTTTGTTGGAGTATCTTCAAATATCTCAATGCTAATTTAGGATTTGTCTTTGACAGTTCCAGTATTTCTTGAAGTAAATTCATCTTGTTCATCTTTTGTTTCTCCTTTCTTTAGCTCTGGTGTTCTTTTTGTCAGAGAAGAGTGAGCTGAGCAGGCTCTTTGTCTTGCTTCTGCAGGACGGTGTTTTTCTCAAAGCTTTTCTCACCCGTCTCGATTTTGCCTGTGCTTGTTAAATCGTTCCTTAGTTCTCTCATTGCATTAAGAAGAGGATGATTTATGTCGCCTCTTGTTTTGTATATGGTCTCACGAAGTTGTTCCAGCTCTCTTTTTTGCCATTCGGTTAAGCCTTTATTCAGTTTTTCTTCCATAGAGTCAACTAAAGTTTTACCTTTTTGTTTTAGCAGTTTTGCAGTGAGATAAATGTAGATTTCGTTGTATTCAGTTGACATTGGCTGTGTCAGGCCTAATGTGTAAAGATAAACGCAGACTTCTGCATCGCCTACCTTTTTGCAATCTGGCTTGATAAGAGTTATCAGGCCGAGAGTAGTTCTTTCAAACCTTACCTCTTCTAATAGCCATTCTGGTATTGTTTCTGCCCAGCCTGCATTGGCGACGACAAGTCTGTTTTCTTTTTGGTTTTTCATCTTTTGCTCCTTTTGTAATATTCTGTATCTTTTCTAAGCTATGCTTATCTAATTCAACAACTAATTCTCCGTTGTTTAATCCAACTGTATCTTGATAAGCATCTTCAAAAGTTTTTGCTGTAATCACATCTATCACTTTCCCATTTTCATACTGACAGACCAAAAAGATTTTCATAATTTCCATTTCCATAATTTAGTATTCTTCTGGAAAAAGAATAGTTGTTACACTTCTGTCTGCTTCTGTAATTATCCAGATTTTTGTATTGCTGTTTTCATAAGAAGAAAGTATCCTGAAACCTTCCTTTAATGAGAATTCATTTTCCTGTTTGTCTTCTTGAGATAAGTCGCCCCAATCACCGGCGAGGTGCCTTTTAAAAGAAGAGTCTACAAATCTTCTAAAATCTTGGTCTTCTTGCATGCGTTTAGCAACACCCTGTGTGACAACTATCTGTCCTGGATTGAATTTGTTTGCCATGTCTTTCCTCGTTGTAATAAAGGTTGAATATCTGATGATAATAGATGTGAAAGTTGAACTGAGGACAGTTTTTCTTTGCTCTCTCAGCTTGTTTTCTTAATCTTTGAGCAAAGCGTCTTATGTCGTCTCTTGTAATCAGTCGTTTTTTCTTGCAATTAGAGTATTTCATCTTTTTGACTTTCAACTTCAAGTAAGAAATCATAGCCACCTCCAAGTTATCAGAGCAAGTCCAATGGTTTATATAGCACGATTCATTTCTTGTTCTAATGCCTTTATCTGCTCTATTTTTTCTTGTTCAGTGATATTGCCTTGCTGATAATCAAGTTCAATTCTGAAGAGAATTGAAACTGCTTCAACTTCATCGCTGTCTAATGGTT
>JBFLXN010000272.1:0-2383 GCA_040755715.1 Candidatus Edwardsiibacteriota bacterium | reverse complement strand
TAGCTGAGGTCAGATTCTGGTGTAATAACAAACTTATCGATGTTCAAAGAGTAAAAATCAGTGATCTACAGCAGTTCACTTTTGAAGTTTAAATGGTTCACTTTTGAAATTTAGCTAACAGGAAAAACTGCGACCACAGATTACACAGATTTCCACAGATTCTAATTTTTAATTTATCTTGTGATAATCTCGTGTAAATCTCGTGGTTTCATATAATTTTCTATGCCATTAAAAAAATTTTTTAGGGGTGATTTTATTGATTTTTACCCTTTAAATAGCTTTTTCAGTGCTTTGATAAAATTTTTTCCTAGAAATTTTTAGATTTTTCTTGATTTTTGCATACTTCCCACTCCTACTGTGGGAGTGCCCCCTTCTGGGCACAATAATCGCGGGCAGAAGCCCGCTCCCACAGGCGAAGCAGTGGTTATTAGAATTTGGTTATTGGATTGTTTCTACCCTTACTTTTCCCTCTTTATAGGCGGGAATTTTTGTCTCCGGGTCAAAATTTGAATTGAGCAAGAGATTGGCTCCAAAATGAAATGGAATAAAAATTGTCTTTTGTGGCAAAGTTTCACTTAATAAGACTTTCACTGTTAGTTCGCCAGTGGAAGAGATAAGTCTTATATTCCAACCGCTCTTGATGCCCAATTCTTTCGCATCTTCGGGGTGTATTAGGGCAAAACCCTCTGGAATTTCTCGCCGTAAAAGATTGGTATGCATTGTCATCGTTTCGCTTCCGAAATGATGGGGATAGGTACTCACCAGACTAAGAGTGAAAGGATAATCAGTTGATAGTTGATGGTTGATGGTTAATGGTTGAGATTGCGGATTGCGGATTGCGGATTGCGGATTGCGGATTGATATTTTCTTTGCCAACATTTCAATAATCTCAATATCAGGTTTCGCTTCTCCTAACGGCTCAATGGCTTTTTGGAGTTTTTGGCTTCTGCTTTCCATATTTACTACCGTTCCCTCTTTTTCCGCAAAAGAAACATTGGGCAAGACTACCGAAGCCATTCTTCCTGTTTCGGTTAAGAATAAATCTTGAACTACTAACAGGTCTAAATTTTCTAAAGCCTTTTTGACAAAATTTGTATTGGGTAGAGTGAGGAGTGGATTTTCACCAATGAGAAACAATGCCTTTATATTTCCGGCTTCAGCGGCGGAAATCATTTCCAGATAACTAAGACTGTCTCCTTGTCCCCTTTGAGAGAAATGCTGTAAAACTCCTCTTTCATTGGAATGATTGCTTACGGGAAGAATCTTGGCCCCATTCCCTAAAAGAATAAGCAAATCTTGTAATAGTTTTAAATTCTTCAAACCATCAGTTTGTTGAGTCAATCCTTTCCCGAAGAGAATGATTGTTCTTTCTGCTTCACAGATGAGATTAGCAACTTGCTGTGAGTCTTCTTCTGAAATAAGAGTCTTTTCTTTCACAAATTGCTCGGTAATTTTCTGCAAAATTTTCTCATCTCTGGGGTGCAAAGAATATTTTTTGCTTAGAAGCTTGAGTAAGCCGGAAAGCCAGATGTAGTCGCTTCCTACCTTAGGTCGTAGATGGATAGTAGCGAATTTGGCAATAGCAGTAATGCGGGGGTCAATCACAATCAATTTCTTACCTCTTTTTGCCTGAGCCATTATTCTCTTACCTAAGATTGGCGCTGTTTCCGTTACATTTGACCCTAGAACAAAGATTAAGTCTGCCTCTTCCAAGTCATCAAAGTTGGCGGAGGAAGAAAAAGAATAGGCTGGCATAGCCAGTCTGGCCCCACTATCAAAATTTCTTGTCTGTAAAACCTCCTCAGCAAATTTTTTAGCCGCAGACACTTCTTCATTACTGGACTTAGGAGAAATGACCATTCCGATACTTTTAGAACCATACTTTTTGGCCACTTGTTGTAGGCGGTCAGCTACAAAGTTAAGTGCGGTCTCCCAATTTGTTTCAAGGAGTGAATTATCCTTGCGCCATAGTGGCTGTTTGATTCTTTCTGGATGCTCAATGAATTGATAGACAGTCCAACCCCGAGCGCATAGTGAACCCTTTGAAACGGGGTGATTTTCACTGGGCGTAACTCCTACAATATGGCCATCATCTATTAGGAGATAGATTCCACAGCCACAACCACAATAGGGACAGATAGTCAAAACATTTTTCATAGTATAGGAAATTACGAAATCTTAGAAATTGATAGAAATTTGTAGAAACTTATAGAAATAAAATCCAAAGTTAAAGACACAGAACATATGGAACCACAGCACGACTTTGTTAAAATTTTGTCTAAAATTGGCACAAAAATCAACACTGACAAGCGTTTAAGCCTTCTGGGCTTGTTCTTCTCTTGTCCCCCGACAAGTCGGGGGAAGAAAGACAGCCCAAGCCCCG
>JBFLXN010000271.1:0-2399 GCA_040755715.1 Candidatus Edwardsiibacteriota bacterium | reverse complement strand
ATGTGTGTCTAATCCAATAAATGTTTCTTCTCCTAACATTTTTACCTCCTTTCAATTTTGTTTAGTAGCTATAAGTTGGCTATAGCTACTTATATTTTTTCAGAAAGAGTTTTTCTAAGGCCATCAGTTATTTGTATACCGGGCAGGAGTGGGATGTAGCGCCTTGCAATTTCTACAGTCTGAGAGCAGTTGACGAAAACACCGGTCAATGAGAAGCAGATGTCAAACTACTATATAGTGGGATGGGAAGAACGAAGACGGAAAGTGGCGTCAGGCGTTTATTTCTATCGCTTAACTGCAGGTGATTTCACGGCGACGAAGAAGATGATTTTGATAAAGTAATTCTATAAAGTAGTTCTTTAGAAGAGATTCAAGATAAGAGGGGCGGGAGAAGAGTGGCTCCAGCCTTCACCTTTTTCTGGTGGAAGGGTTTAAGAATAAGAAAAAGGGACCACAAACCGATGGCTATGAAGAAGAGGCCATCCTTCTGAACTCTTGAACACGAAAAAGTTATCCACAAGCTGATATGTGGGAAAGAATATAAGTAAACCGCTACTTACTGAGATTTAAATTTTGTATTGACGAAAAATGGTGAAATGTGGTAAAATATATAAGACTATGAAGTTGTAATTAGGAGGTTCCTCGATAATCACTAATATCAAGAAAAGCTTCAAGAGTATTTATCAACGAGCTATAAAAACAGTTTTTAGTTTTAAATGTAAAAAATCAAACTTTTATCAACTCTTTAGTGATACTAAACTTTTTTAAATTCGGAAGATCAAGACTGAGGAGGAGTCATGATGGAAATTATGGTTAGTGTTGGATTGGTAGTGGTAGCTTTTGTCATTATTCCGTTTCTTTTTCGACTATGGGAATCAAAAGAACCGAGAGAGGAGGTTTTTGATAATCGCGACCAAACAATGGAAATAATAGAAGAAGTAATAACAAAAAGCCATAACAGGACGCTGTGGATGATAGCTGGTGAGCTTAACCCAGATTTCTATGAAAAGATACGAGGAAAACTGTATGATCTAGTCACAAATCACAGAGGCAAACTTGAATCTATTGCAGGTCCGAAAATACTCATTAAGGATGAACAGTATTCTCGGTATGTTATAGATGGCAAAAACAGAGATGAATATTGGAAAGCTCACCCAGTTATTCAACTGGCGTATGATTTTCCTAGTAGAGTAAAGCTTTACCTGAAGAAAGAAGCGTTTGGGAGGGAAGAAACCCATTGCTTTTGTTCAAATAATCCAGATGCTCCTTCAGTAACTGAACGAGGACATCGCGAAATGGAACCATCACCAGTCTTAGTAGAAAGAAATTCGCTAGCAGGATACATAGAAATGAGAAGTCGCTTTAATGAAGTAATTAAACGGCATCAAGCAGAACTTTGGAAACCGTTTGATAAAGACGCCGACAAGATGATAAGATATATCAGTTGTTCCCAAATGGAGGAAGAAACCAAGAAAACAACTTCAGGCTAGGAGGGCACTTCTTTGAACTTTTCCAATAATCTATCAGTAACAATATTTGTTTCCCTAGGCTTACTCGGAATTGTTACTACAGTCTTTGCCTTTGTTCTCCCACATCTTTGTCCGGAGGAGGAGAAGAAGAAAAAGAGACAGCCTTTCAGGCTTGTATTAATCAATCTGACCTGTCGTAGAATTAAGATAGGACCACTGGAAATAGAACCACATCTCAGGATCAGCGGAAAATGGCTTGGTTTCGTCAGTGGTTTTGTGTCCATGGTATTTGCCACGAATTTCTTTACCGTCGCGGCTGAACTTATTCCACGATTCTCCTCCTTAATAGTGCCTTTATCACGAGTCCTTCTTTCTTTCGCAGGCCTATTTTTTTTGGCCATTCTTGCTTCTTTCTTTAGAGATTTTCCACAATGGATAGAAAGGTCAAGAGGAATGGAATTGCTGCATAGAAAAAAGCTTTCGTAATCATAAGATTCTCGTTCACTCTTCAGATTATTGCGTTTTTCATAAGATGTGGAGGCCCTCATCACTTAGTTGAAATTTTCCCTTACCTGACTGAAGGACTAATTGTATTCCATCTGTAACAACTTCACCTTCCAAGTAGATTCTGAATCTAGTTTCTCCCGATAATCCTCTCACCTTGACTGACAGAATTCCACCAGTCAAATTCAGTTGAGTTATGACTTTGTGCTTCATAAATGTCTTTGTAGCGACAATTATAATTTCTGTCTGGAATGATTTGTGGTTCTTCACTTGATGCTTCAACATGAGACCATTTTCCAGGCTCAACTTCAACAATAACCCAACAATGCTCTGGACTACAAACAATATCTGTATTAAAGCCATTTCTTTCAAGCCAATACTCAAGAAACGCACTCCTTTCTGTGCAGTCAAACACATTCCTTTCAT
>JBFLXN010000270.1:0-2405 GCA_040755715.1 Candidatus Edwardsiibacteriota bacterium | reverse complement strand
TTGTGATCCAGACAGTAGAAAAGGGCTTGTGTGTCTTCTTGTACGGTCATGATAGTTTCGATCAAGATCCGATTTATCAAAGCAAGGCAATGACATAAACTACGTGTATTGACGCGGGCATCGCCAAAACCCGTAGAAGGAAGTATGTAGCCTGACAGGTTCAAAGAACGTCCAAAAGATTGATTGGCTTTAAGTCCCAATAGGGACGTAATATTTCTAAACAGAAAGCCATCTCAAAGCCTATTGAGAGCCCTAGCTACGAGATGTTCGGATTCCGCGCTGTGATACTTTTTGGATTGTGCAGACTAAGGAAATGGCCCGCTTTTTCGCAACTTATCTCGTTGTTTGAACTGTTTAACCCATTTCTGTAATCGCAGACGAGCTTCTTCTTTCAGGTCAACAAGGATTTCTATGTAATCAATCTGGTCGAATACGGCAAAGTATTTTCCAGAATAAACGATCACATTGTCTTTTCCAATCCGTTCTTCCTGGCGCAAAGATAATATGGTTTTGTTTGCCAGTTGATTGAGATGCGTCTTAGTCAAATAAAGCTGGATCAGCGAGTAAGTCAGCAGAGTAAAAAGGACATGTGCTTCAATCAATGACTTATCTGGCGAGGTAAAATGATTGATTCCCCAACAGCTTTTCAGTTGCCTGTGGCGTTCCTCAATCTGAGTGCGTAAGGCATAGATATCAAATACCTCTTTGGCATTCTTGGGTTTGAAGGTTGTGGCAATGCCCCAAACCTTTACGGAGTCATCGGAAGCGGTAATTTTCATCAGAGAGACATAGAGAGGAACCTCACACTTATCCCAGGTCTGCATTTCCTCCACCACAACCACTTCTTCCAGATACCGAGTCTCATGTTTGGTGTATTCATCATATTTTTCCCACTTGTAATGAAATTTCTCCGCAATCCGTTGCGCATCCAGTAAAATATCCATATTGCTACGAAGAGGCATGAGAACGTCGGCTTCCAACTCGTTCTTGACCATGGTGACAAATCCTCCATCAATGTAACCGCGATCCATGATTAAAAGCTCCATCACTCCTTTACCCACCGCATCAACAAAACCTCTGACCAACGGAATGCCTTGAGTCAATTCGTCCGTGTTGCCTGACCCCCATTGATAACCAGCAAATAAGAATGATTTCGCATCCTTCTCTACATGCAACAACTCACTGAGTGCATAGCAACGATGATATTTTACCACCTTCTTCTGTTCTTCGGTCATACCACTCATATCTATCCTCTGACCATGCTCATCAACTGGCATCCAAACCGCATCCTTGTAATTATCATTATCTGGCACCACCACATGCGTCTGATCCAATAAAAATATCCCATGCTTATCAAACCCCCGATTCCTACGAAAAAATCGCACCACCTCTTGGTTGTGCCAATCTCGCATCTTTCCACAATCCGTATCCTTGAAAAACTTCCTAGGTGTATCATGATGTACAGCCGATTCTCGCTCTTTACGATTCTTGTTATTAAAACCCCCATTTACACCTCCAACATTAAACTTCACCCTTGATAATATCGCTCCACTGCGCAACAAAAAAGGCAACCGCTCAAAAGAGGCTGTCGTATGAAGCTTCATCTGCACCTGGCAAGCCAGCAAAAACCATAAAGGCACCTCCTCCTTCTTCCGAGGAGACGGATAAGATACTCCACAAACCTCAAAAAAACCTATCCCTAACAAAAAACCAAAAAACTTGTCCTGAAAACTCCACTCCGAACTATCCAAATAATCCAGACGACCTTCCTTCAAATCAGCCAATACCATAATCTTGTTCTCCTCATAAATAATTGGATAACAACAAGATTCATCCATTATTCATACTCCTCCAAATAATATCCCCTTATCTCTTTAAGTAACTTATCTATCTCCCTATTAAACTGCCTAATTATCCGCAAATTACCCTGATATCGCTTATACGCTTTCGCCTTCTGCTCTACCTCTGCTACATCCTCTCGCCTCACCATCTTCAACTTCCGCTTACCTCCAATCGAACTGTAAAGGGCTGGAAAAGGACCATGACGCTTCCCTTTCTTACAACAGCAATTCGGCTTGCCGCAAGTCTTGTAAACCCTATAAAATGTCCCGATAACCATTGAGGAGGGACAAGCTAACTCCCATATCAGACCTTCCTGCTCTTTCCTGTAGCGATATAGCAGCTGCCGAATACGGCTGATTCTTTCTTCTATGCTATTGCTATTATTTGTACTTCTTTTTGTCATGTATATATATTATAATATATCAATACAGGAATAGCAAGTAAATTCTCCCTTCAAATCATTTTCTGCTATTCTCGTTCTTTAGGAAAATTATTACGCGGGCACAACACCTATGAGTAGGGTAAGGGAAAACTATGTAAAAAAATTACTGTCTGGATCGCAG
>JBFLXN010000027.1:0-22581 GCA_040755715.1 Candidatus Edwardsiibacteriota bacterium | reverse complement strand
AAATTTAAATATCAAAATGCAAAATTAAGGAATTTGTTTTTAATTTTTGATATGTCATTTTGATTTTTACATTTTGATATTTGATTTTCCTAGGCAGATTTTGAGCCAAAATTTAACAAAGCACTGCGTGCTTTCCGTGTCTCCGTGGTCAAAATTATTCGGGAGGGAAGATGCAACGAACCTTTGAACTTCTGAAAATTCTCAGCCAAGCTAGTGGGGCTTCAGGATTTGAGACAAAAGCCGCTTTGGTCGCGATGGAAGAATTCAAAAAATCCTGTGAAGAAGTGACTATTGATAAGATGGGCAGTGTCATTGCTTTTAAGAAGGGACAAACTGAGAAGAATATCCTCTTGGCCGCTCACCTTGACGAAATCGGTCTAATGGTTACCAAAATTGAAAAAGGTGGTTACCTTCGATTCACTGAAGTAGGCGGGTTTGACCAGAGAATCCTTCTGGCACAAGAGGTTACAATCCATAGCAAAAGAGAGATGAAAGGCATTATTGGGTCTAAGCCTCCACATTTCCAAGAGAAAGAAGAACAAGAAAAAGTGATTAAGATGGAAGACCTGTATATTGATGTGGGACTCTCTCAAGAAGAAGTAGAAAAATCAGTGCGAGTTGGAGACCCGGTAACTCTCAATGCACCCTTTGTAAAGATGAAAGATTTCGGATTGGGAGAAAAAACGATTCGCTGTGCCGGAAAATCATTTGACAACCGAGCCAGCGTAGTTGTGCTTATTGAAGCGATGGAATTTCTGAAAGAGGTAAGCCATAATTGGAATGTTTATGCGGTAGCCACCGTTCAAGAAGAAACCATTGGCTTGGGCGCCTTCACCAGCACTTACAAGATTCATCCCGATTTAGGCATTGCCGTGGATGTCACCCAAGGCGACATGCTCGGATGTGCTGAAAGTGAAACTTTTCCCTTAACTAAGGGGACCACCATTGCTTTTGGACCCAATATTCATCCCCGAATTTTTGAGGGCTTAATTGATGTTGCCAAGCGAGAGGAAATTCCTTATCAGATTGAGCCCTGTCCTGGTGTGACTGGAACGGATGCTGCCGTGATTCAGGTCGTCAGAGAGGGAATACCAACTGGGCTTATTTCTATACCTCTTAGATATATGCACACACCAGTTGAGACCTTAGCAGTAATTGACATTGAGCGAGCCGCCCGCCTTTTAGCAAGGTTTATTGAAGGACTGAACGGTTGGAAAGTAGAGATATAATATGAATGCAAAAATCAAATATCAAAATTCAAAATGACATACCAAAGTGCAAAATCACGCCATAGTCTCACCCTGAGCCGAAGGCAAAAGACCTAATCTCAGAGAGGTCCTTCGCGGAGTTTACCCCAATGTTTATCTCGGGGCTCAGAATGACAGAATGTCATTTTTGATATTTTAATCGTGATTTAGAGGAGGTTTCAGATGAATGTTGAACTTTTAGAGAGACTTTCTAACACCAATGGCGTAGCCGGAAACGAAACCGAAGTGAGGGAGTTGATTAAGAACGAAATCAAGAATTTTGTTGACGAAATTAAGGTTGACGCCTTGGGAAATCTTATCACTCTCAAAAAAGGGAGAAAAAATAGACCTAAAGTAATGTTAGCCGCCCATATGGATGAAGTAGGATTGATGGTTACCCTGATAGAAAAGACAGGTTTTCTGCGTTTTGTCAGAGTAGGTGGAATTGACGAAAGAATCCTTTTAGCTAAACATATTTTAGTAGGTAAGGAGAAAATTCCAGGAGTGATTAGTGCCAAGCCTATCCATCTTACCTGGCGCAAGGAAGAAGATAAAAAAGTAGCAAAAATAGAAGAACTCTACCTTGATATTGGTGCTTCCACCAAAGAAGAAGTAGAGAAATTTGTGAGACTAGGAGATTATGTGGCTTTTGCTACCAGGTTTGAAGACCTCGGAAGAGTTGTTAAAGGAAAGGCCTTTGATGACCGTATCGGTTGTTATGTCCTAATTGAAATTCTGAAAGAGAATTACGACTTTCCTCTCTATGGAGTCTTTACTGTCCAAGAAGAAGTAGGGCTAAGAGGAGCTAGAGTGGCTGGTTTTTCTGTGGAACCGGACATTGCTTTTGCTTTGGAAGGAACTGCCGCCGGTGATGCCCCGCAAAAGAAGGACCTTAGCCCAGCTACTATTTTGGGAAGAGGTCCAGCCATTACCACGATGGACCGGAGTATTATCTGTGACAAGGAACTGGTTGAACTTTTGGTCAAAACCGCTGAGGAGAAGAAAATCCCTTACCAATTCAAACGACCCGGAGTTGGTGGAACTGATGTGGGAAGAATTCACTTAGCCAAAGAGGGAGCCAAAGGGGGTGTTGTCGCCGTTCCTTGCCGCTACATTCATTCTCCGGTCTCTTTAGCCAATAAAGAAGACATTGACAATACTATCAAGTTAATGAAGGAGACACTTAAAAAGTTAGAAATATGAAAAGCCGAAATTTGTAGAAATATAAAAAAGAAACTCATAGAAATTGATTAAGAATGAATAAAAAATAAGAGGAGAAGAGCAAATGAAAGACTTAATCAAACGATTAACTGAAACCTATGGCCCCTCGGGAAATGAAGAGAAGGTTCGTGAAACTATTAAAAAAGAAATTGAAAAATATGTGGATGAAACCAAAGTGGATGTTTTGGGAAATCTCATTGCTCACCAGAAGGGTTCAGGTGTAAAGGTGATGCTGGCGGCTCATATGGATGAAATTGGTGTAGTCGTTATTCATATTGATGAAAAGGGTTTCTTGCGTTTTTCCAATGTTGGCGGCGTCTTTCCCCTGAATGTGCTGGGACAAAGGGTAGTCTTTGCTAATGGATTGATTGGTACAATTGGTGAGGAAAAGAGAGAATCAGCAAAAGACGAATTGAAATTAGAGAAGATGTTTATTGATCTTGGTGCCTCAAACAAAGAAATAGCCCAGAAAATGGTAAAAATTGGCGATGTAGCCGCCTTTCAAAGAGATCTGCATGACCTCGGGGTGAGGCTAATTTCCAAAGCGATGGACGACCGCATTGGTTGCGTCGTATTAATTGAGACAATCAAACAACTCAAGAAAACACCTAACGACCTTTATTTTGTCTTCACCGTGCAAGAGGAAGTCGGCGTGCGCGGAGCAATGACCTCCACTTACGGTATCTCTCCTGACATTGGATTGGCAGTAGATATTACAGGGACGGGCGATACACCCGAGGCTAGGACAATGGCGGTAGAATTGGGTAAAGGCCCAGCAATCAAAGTGAAAGATGTAGGACTTTTGGCTCATCCAAAGGTAAAGCGAATGATGATTGAAATTGCTGAACGGGAGAAAATACCCTATCAACTTGAAGTCTTAGAACGAGGCGCCACTGATGCTTGGGCAATTCATACAACCAAAGAAGGTGTGCCTTCTGGCGTCCTCTCCGTTCCCACTCGCTATGTTCATACACCTTCGGAAATGATTGATTTAGGAGATGTAGAAAAAACTATTGCTCTCCTTAGAAAAATTCTCCAGGAAGATATTAGAAAGTGGATTCAATAAAATTTAAATATCAAAACTTAAAAAGACGAAGTCACATATCTTGCCGTATCGGAATTTGAATAAAGCCACTGATTTACACGGAAAAACACAGAAAGATAGAAATTCATAGAAATTTTTGGAAACTTGTAGAAATTTATTGTTCTTTACTACAAATTTCTATCACCCCGATTTTATCGGGGTGAAAATCGTCCGAGGCCATAGTCAACCATCTATGTTGGCAGGTCGCCTACGCTCCAAAGCCTGTGCGCCGAACTTTCTGTTCTATGGCAGGCGGGCTTCAGCGACGGAGCGCTTTGGACGACGGCGTCTGTGTCAACCTGTGGCTAATTATCTTGATTTATGAGGAGTTGCTATGCCAGCAAAAAGACACAAAAAATACCTCTCAGTAATGATTATCCCCCATCATAAAACAGGAGGGATGACATTAACTTTTTCTTACCGAACATTGCGCCTTCTTCTACTCCTTGCCTTGTTTTTCATCGGCCTTACAGTGTTTCTCATTTTCACTTATGGACAGGTTTATCTTAAAGCCGCTAAATATGAAATAATCACCCGGAGAAACGCTAAATTGGAGATAGAATTTGAGAAACTTTCTAAAGTAAAGAGCGACTTGGCCCAAATGCGCCAGATAGAAGAAAAGGTAAAAAATATGTTGCAAGCAGAGAAAACTCCCCCCTTTTTAGATTTATCACAAATTAATGTTTCTGTCAAAGATACAGAAAAGATAAAACCTCCTTCTCATATTACCGAGATGATTACAGATTGGTCTGAGGAAGAAAAAAGACAAAGGTCTATTCCAAAAATAATGCCTACTAATGGCTGGATCTCCAGGGAATTTTCATCTGAGCACAAAGGAATTGATATCGCGGCGACTTCGGGCACACCTATCTTCACCCCAGCCGATGGTCAGGTAACTTTCGCTGGCTGGGATAGCCTCTACGGTCACTACTTAATTATTGACCATGGATACGGTTTCACTACTCATTTTGGCCACTGTTCTGCACTATTGGTAAAGGTAGGAGCGCCAGTAAGGAGAGGAGAAATCATCGCCTTTGTGGGCTCCAGCGGCAAAAGCACCGGGCCACACTTGCACTACCAAGTGTACCTTAATGACTTACCTGTTGACCCCCGACAATATATTATTGACAAATAAGGGTAATATCAAAAGTTCTACGAAAACCACAGAAACACACGATGTTGATACGGTGATATGCTGATAGGTGTAACCAATCGTCAATGGGTTAGGGTTACGAAGCTCGTATCGGTGTTAAAAAGGAATCGCCTGTGGGCGAAAGGTTACGAGGCTCGTATCGTTGAGAGTCAAAAGTTTTGGGATTAAAATGACGAAAGACGTAACCCATAAACGAAACGAGTTTCGTAACCGTGACCGTAACCTATCCGTTAGATGTAGTTTCCATATCATCGTATAAGCATATCAGCATAGTTTTATGTTTTCGCGGTTAAATTTGACAATACCAAAATAGGAGGAAAAAAATGTTTGGTAAAAGCCCAGAACCTGGTGGAGAGGGAAAGATGAACACCATTATCGGGAAAGGCTCTATTTTCAATGGTCAATTGAAGGTAGAAGGAGCGGCATTCATTGATGGAACATTTGAAGGGACTCTTGAAGTCAACGGAAGTCTCATTGTCGGCAAGAATGGAGTTCTTAAAGCCGAAATAAAAACTAAAGATGCTGTGATTGGAGGGAAGATTTTAGGCAATATTACCGCCGCTAACAAAATAGAGCTTCAGTCCGGAGCCCATTTAGCCGGGGAGGTGAAATCCAGAGGATTGATTATTGATGATAATGTCTTCTTTGAAGGCTCCTCCAAGATGATAGAGAAACCCACAAATCCCGAAGCGATAAAGGGATAAACTCGCAGAACCGCAGAATAAGAGAATAAACAAGATATTAGCCACGGATTAACCCCGTTAGAAATCTTCTCTAACTTACATTTTGCAAGTTTAGTCTTGGAATTTTCCCATACTTTTTGGTAATTTCTAACGGGGTTAACCCAGAAATATGGAAACTAATAGAACCCCGATTAAATCGGGGTGATAGAAATTTGTAGTAAAGAACAATAAATTTCTACAAGTTTCCAAAAATTTCTATGAATTTCTATCTTTCTGTGTTTTTCCGTGTAAATCAGTGGCTTTATTCAGATTCCGATACGGCAAGATATGATTTTTCTGCGTAATCCGCGTGGATTACAGAATCAAGATTAAAAAATGATAAAACAGATTCGTAAGAGAAACGGCGAAATCGTTGAGTTTGACCAAAATAAAATTAAAGAGGCTATCCTCAAGGCCGCTCAAGCGGTGGGTCAAGCATCCTTTCCCGCCTCTTCCCTTTCCCAAAAAGTTACAGAAATGATTGAACGAAAATCGCCAATTCCAAAAGTTGAAGAAATCCAGGACACCGTAGAGCAGGTGCTAATTGAAACAGGCTATCCCGCCGTGGCCAAGGCTTATATCCTCTATCGGCAAAAGCACAAGGAACTACGGGAGGCAAAATCAATCCTTACCGGCGTTTCCGATGACATTAAACTTTCTATCAATGCCCTCAAAGTTATGGAGCGACGGTATCTCCTGAAGAATGAAAATGGCGAAGTGATTGAAACTCCGGCAGAGATGTTTCGTCGGGTAGCCCAGGATATTGCTTCAGCTGATAGTCTCTACTACCTCAAGGCTGAAGTAGAAAAGATAGAAGAAGAGTTTTATTCTTTGATGACTTCTTTTGAGTTCTTACCCAATTCGCCTACACTGATGAATGCCGGAACACAACTTGGACAATTAGCCGCCTGTTTTGTCTTACCGGTAGAAGATACGATTGAAGGAATTTTTTCTGCGGTAAAGAATGCCGCTTTGATTCATAAGACCGGCGGTGGAACAGGATTTTCCTTCTCACATCTCCGCCCCAAAAATGATGTAGTACAATCAACCGGTGGCATTGCTTCTGGCCCCGTCTCCTTTATGAAAGTCTTTGATATCGCTACTGAAGTAATTAAACAGGGTGGACGGAGAAGAGGAGCCAATATAGGTATTCTCAGAGTTGACCATCCCGATATTTTAGAATTTATTATGGCTAAAGACAAAGAAGACACTTTCTCTAATTTCAATCTTTCAGTCGGTGTGACCAACGAATTTATGCAAGCAGTGGAAAGAGAAGAAACTTATTCTTTGATAAATCCCCGCAACCATACTGTGGTAAAAACTTTGAATGCCAGAGAAATTTTTGAACTAATTGTTATAACTGCCTGGCATCACGGCGAACCCGGATTAGTCTTCCTTGACCGAATTAACCAGCACAATCCCACACCGGCATTAGGAAAAATAGAGAGCACCAATCCTTGTGGCGAGTTACCTCTTTTGCCTTATGAAGCCTGCAATTTGGGGTCAATCAACTTGGCAAAGATGGTAACTAATGGAACGGTTGACTATGAAAGATTAGGCTCCGTAGTCAAAAAAGCAGTCCACTTCTTAGATAATGTCATTGACCGAAGTATTTATCCTCTCCCTGAGATTGATAAAATCGTCAAAGGAAATCGTAAAATTGGTTTAGGAGTAATGGGTTTTGCCGATATGCTCTTTCACTTACAGATTCCTTACCACTCCGAAGAGGCTTTGAATTTAGCTGAAGAATTAATAGCCTTTATTTATAAAGAGGCCCGCCAGGCTTCAGAAGAATTGGCAGAAAGAAGAGGTCCCTTTCCTAATTTCTCACAAAGTATTTATTCGCAGAAAAAGGCGAAGCCTTTGCGCAATGCGACTTTAACTTCAATTGCCCCCACTGGAACAATTAGCCTTCTTGCTGGTTGTTCTTCAGGAATTGAGCCTGTCTTCGCCCTACTTTTTATTCGTCATGTCTTGGAGGGAACCGAACTGGTAGAGATAAATAAAGTCTTTGAAGATGCGCTTAAGAAAAGGGGACTTTATTCAGAAGAATTGATAAGACAAATTGCTCAAAAGAATTTAGACAATATCCCTGAAGATTTAAGAAAGATTTTCGTGACCGCCTTAGATATTACTTCTGAATGGCATGTGAGGATGCAAGCGGCCTTTCAGAAATATGTAGATAATGCGGTGTCAAAGACCGTAAATCTTCCTTATGAAGCGACACCGCAAGATGTAAAAAAGATTTACTGGCTGGCTTGGAAACTCGGATGCAAAGGGATTACTATCTATCGGAACAGAAGTCGCCGAGAGCAAGTGCTGGAAGTGGGTTCTGAATACACCGGAATCTGTCCGAGCTGCAATTTTTGAAAAGATTAAACTCGCAGATGCCGCAGAATATTCGCAAGATATTCAGCCACGGAAGCACGGGATTTACCAGAACTAGTGGTGTAATGTGAAATGTTTGATGTGTAATGAAGAACATGAGGATTATGGTGAGCAAAGCCGAACCATTACATTATACATTTCACATAACACATTACACAAAAATGTGATTTCGTGTTTCTGTGGTAATTATTCTCATGCCAGAGGCAGATTCCTGCCCGTAGGACGGCAAGCGGGCGCCTTTGGCGGAAAATTCCGGAGCGGTAAGATATTACGCCGAAAAAAGTAGCTCAAAAATTATTGAAGCATTTTAATCAGCGGACTACAGAAACAGGACAAAAATTAGGAGGAAGAGTTATGCCAGTCGCTGAAATTAGTGTTGTCCCAGTAGGAACTGCCAGCCCCAGCATTAGCCGCTTTGTAGTAGCGGCGGTAATAGTCGTTAAACAAAGCGGCCTTAAATATGAACTCACCTCTATGGGGACAAATGTTGAAGGTGAACTCAGTGAAATTCTTCAATTGACCAAGAAGATGCATCAAATCTGTTTTAAGAACGGAGCAAAGCGAGTAGTAACAACACTGAAAATAGACGATAGACTAGATAAGAAACTGACAATGCAAGGAAAGAAACAAGCAGTGTGGAAGAAGATGGGGGGGTAAAAACAGATAAGCCCATCGTTGAGAGTCAAAAGTTTTGGGGTTAAACTGACGAAAGATGTAACCCCTAAACGAAACGTGCCTCCTAACCATAACCTTTTTACCGTTTTCCTTTTGAGACGAAACGAGCCTCACCCGTAGGCTCGCCCGTTGGGCTATGCCCAAAGGGTTACGACCGAGGGCTACGGCCGAGGGCTTCGTAACCGTGACCGTAACCTATCCGCCTTTAGTATTGGCGGATACCGACTTACGAAAAGCAAAATGTGTAGTTTCCGTATAAGCGTATCAGCGTAGACTTTTGGACTTTTCCAATGAAAGCCTTGGTTCTCTTTTCTGGTGGACTGGACAGTAGTTTAGCCTTGAGATTAGTCAAGGAGCAAGGGCTTGAGGTAGAAGCCATTAATTTTGTTACCGTCTTCTGCCAAAACCACCGGAGTGGCACACGGTCGTGTACTCCTACTCAAGAATTGGGCGTGAAATTGAAAATTGTAAATGTCGTCTCTGAAGAATATTGGGAAATTGTTAAGCATCCGAAATATGGCTATGGCAAAAATCTCAATCCTTGTATTGATTGTCGTATCTTTATGTTCAGAAAAGCCAAAAAATTTATGCAGGAAATTGGTGCAGATTTTATTGTCACCGGCGAAGTCTTAGGTCAGCGGCCAATGTCACAGCGTCGCAAAACTATGCAATTGATTGAAAACGAAAGTGAATTGTCGGGACTGGTCTTACGGCCTCTTTCTGCAAAACTGTTAAAACCGACTATTCCTGAAAGAGAAGGTTGGGTTGACCGCCAGAAACTTCTGAATTTTAGCGGTCGCTTCCGCAAACCACAAATGAAATTAGCTAAAGAAATGCAAATAAATAATTATACTTGTCCTGCCGGTGGTTGTCTCTTGACCGACCATGCTTTTGCCAAAAGAATGCAAGACCTTCTTGAGCATGGAGAATTTGAGATAAATGATGTTCTTCTTTTAAAACTCGGAAGACACTTCCGCTTTAATGAAAGAACTAAATTGGTAATAGGAAGAGACAAAAGGGAAAATAAACAAATAGAGCAATTGGCAAAGAAGGACGATGTCCTGTTCGTCCCACAAAATTATCCAGGTCCCACTGCCTTACTCCAAGGAAAAGATGCGGGAAAATTCTCTGAACTTACCGCTTCTATTGTTGCTTCTTTCAGCGATGTGTCACCGGGGAAAAAACTTATTCTTCATGGTAAGGAAAATGGTGAGGAAAAGATATGGACTACACTTCCATTAAAAAAAGAAGAAATAAAACAATATATAATTTAATCTGCCTGAGGCAGACTGTCTTGCTTTTCCTCTTTGCTTCACCAATTTACTCAACTGACACCACGAAGGTCGTCATCAACGAAGTTCTTTACGACCCTTTTGGCACTGATACCGGCTTGGAATGGATTGAATTTTATAACGGTGATACTCTCTCCTACTCTTTAACCAATCATACTCTCAATGCGGCTTCCGGCGATTATTATCGTTTTCCTTCTTCTTTCGTTCTACCCTCTCATCAATTTGTTCTGGTCCATTGGGGTGCATCTGGCACCGATACCCAAACTGACCTCTACACCGGACGCCTTGCTAATTGGGATAATATGGGCAATACCGAAGGCTGGGTGGCTCTGTTTTCTGATTCCCTCCACGATACAATTATTGACTATTTAGAATATGGTAGTGATGGACAGACTCATGAATCAAAGGCTGTGGCAAAAGGCATTTGGACAGCCGGTAGTTTCCTGCCCGACGCACCTGAAGGAAGTTCTTTAGGGCTTAGATATGATGGCTTGGATAGTAATAAAGTAATAGACTGGAAAATTCTCTCTAAGCCAACGGGAGGCAGGAGTAATAATCCCTGTGATTATGATGTTGGTTTTCTTTCACCAGCGATTATTTTTTCTCCTCCTCTACCTTCAGCCAGCAGTGATGTCTCTCTCCTTATAAGAATTATGAATTTTGGTCTTAAACCTGCTGAAAATATAGAATTGAAGATTTGGGCAAACAATATACTCATAGTCAATCAAACATTTCTTTCACTTGCTTCGGCTGATTCTATTAATTTCAGTTTTCTCTGGCAAAGTGTAGCTGAAGGGTTTTATAATATTTTAGCAAAATTAAACTTCAACTTTGAGCAAGATACCACTAACAATCAATTCTCAAAGACCTTGAGAGTGGGTAATCCTGTGGGAGATGTTGTTATCAATGAAATTATGTACCATCCACTGAGCAATCAACCAGAATGGGTGGAACTTTTCAATCGCAGTCAAAATTTTGTCTCTTTAAAAAATTGGTCAATCTCTGATGGGGTAACTGTTGGTTCTTGCACTTCGGAAGTTAATCTTTCACCAGGAAGTTTTCTTATTTTTTCTGAGGATTCTCTGTTGCCGCCTTGTACTTGTCAGCGGATAAAACCGGCTGGAGAAGGTCTACCGACCTTAAATGATGATGGAGATTCGGTTTCAATTTTTGACTCATTAGGAACGATTGTTGACCAAGTTTCTTATAAAAGAAATTGGGGTGGGGAAACAGGAATTTCTCTGGAACGAGTTAGCCCAGAGCTTCCTTCTTTAGAGGCAAGCAATTGGGGATCCTGTGTTGGAATAGATGGTAGCACTCCAGGAAAAAAGAATAGTCTGTATTGTGAAAAAATAGCTACTCAAGGAAAACTTTCAGTTTCTCCTAATCCTTTTTCACCTGATGGGGATGGTTATGATGACCACACAATTATTTCTTATCACCTTCCGCTAACCAAAGCCTTAGTAGTCCTTTCTATTTATGACATTAAAGGAAGATTAGTCCGACACCTTCTTGATAGAGAAGAAAGTGGTACTGAAAGAAGCCTAATTTGGGATGGAAAAGATAATGAAGGGAATATTCTACCAATAGGGATTTATCTTGTCTATCTTGAAGCAGGTTCCGACGAAAGAGGTAGCTTAGTGAAGGCTAAGACCACGGTGGTTTTAGCTAAGAAATTGCGGTGATTTCGCCCCGATGGGCATCAGGGCTCCCACATTTTTTGTCATGGTGGGAGTGTCCTTCCCCGGCCGTTGTCTCCCTGGCCGTTGTTCCAACACGACTTTGTTAAAATTTTGTCTAAAATTGGCACGATTTATCCTGAACGGAGTGAAGGAAAATCAACACTGACAAGCGTTTAAGCCTTCTTGGCTTGTTCTTCTCTTGTCCCCCGACAAGTCGGGGGAAGAAAGACAGCCCAAGCCCCGATAAATCGGGGCTTCAGGGCATCCTCAAAAGCACACAAGAAAAGTGCCTCATAGGCTTATATTATTGTGCCAGAAGGCTTACAGGCAGATTTTGAGCCAAAATTTAACAAAGCACTGTTCCAAGTAGCGAAGCCCACGGGCAGACAAGAAGCGGAGCAAACCTGTCCGTTGAGCAAAGAAGCAGAGCCAACGGTCAGGACGGGGCAGGCCGGGCACGATGATAATCGCGGGTAGAAGCTCGCTCCCACTCCCCTCTGTTTCAAGCCTTTTGGACTTTCCCTGCTCTCAGACAGCGGGTGCAAACATAGATTTTTTTAACCTTGCCCTCTATGACGGCCCGCACCCGCTGGAGATTTGGTTCCCAGCGTCGGTTGCCAACATTATGAGCATGGCTGATGGTATGTCCAAAAACTACTGACTTTCCACAAACCTCACACTGTCTTCCCATTCTTTCCTCCCCCTTTATACAAAAACACGAAACGCTGATCCCGACTTTGTCGGAACGATGATACGGAAGCTAAATCATCATATCACCCTATTACCATATCACCGCTGTATGTTTTTCAACTTTCGTGCCTTCGTGGTGATGATTTTCCATACTGCTTTTGATAATATTTTTGATACTCTCTTGTTTTTACTCTTTTCCACCAACTTTTATTAGCAGTATACCACTCAACGGTCTTGGTCAACCAGGTATCAAAATCGTGTTCCGGTTGCCAACCCAATTCTGACTTTATCTTGGTCCAATCAATAGCGTATTTTCTATCATGACCAGGTCTGTCTTTAACAAATTCAATGTAATTTTCATCCTTGCCTAAAATCTCCAAAATTTTTTTAACAATTTCTAAGTTCGTTATATCTTTTGTCATTCCCCCGACACAATAGGTTTCGCCAATTTTGCCTTTTTGTAAAATAATTTCAATTGCCCGGCAATGGTCAATCACATATAACCAATCTCTCACATACTGACCGTCTCCATAAATCGGCACCTTTTTCCCTTCCAAAATATTAGTAATCGTTAAAGAAATAAGTTTTTCTGGAAATTGGTATGGTCCAAAATTATTAGAACAATTGCTAATTGTTATTGGTAGGTGATAGGTGTTAAAATAGGCTCTTACTAAATGGTCTGAGGCTGCCTTGCTGGCAGAATACGGATTTCTTGGATTATACGGTGATTGCTCATTAAATTTGTTTGTGTCTTCTAATGTTAATGTCCCATAGACTTCATCAGTGGAGACATGATGAAACCTTTTGACTTTCTTTTTCAGCGCTTGCTCCAATAGAATATAAGTTCCTACAATATTCGTTTTGATAAATGAAGCTGGTTCTAATATTGCTCGGTCCACATGACTTTCCGCCGCAAAATGCACCACAATATCAATATCCTTCGTTACTTTTTCCGCAGATTTTGCCTCACTTATATCCCCTCTTACAAATGTATAATGTGAATTGTCTTCAACTTCTATTAAATTTTCAAGGTTCCCAGCGTAGGTTAATTTATCAAAATTGATTATGTAATCTTCAGGATGATTTTTTAACCAGTATAGGATAAAATTACTTCCGATAAATCCTGCTCCACCAGTGACTAAAATTTTCATAGTTTAACCTCAAAATACGCCTCGCTAACGCTCCTGACCGCCCTGACCGATTGCTCTGCTTCTTGAGCCTACGGGCAGGTTTGGCTTTGCCTCTCGGCACAACGGATAGGTCAGCAGTTATAGTATTGTTACTCTTGTGAGTCCGGTAATTCCGTAGAGGCGATTCATGAATCGCCTCTACTTCTTCTTATATTTTGCTGTCAGGTTTGGCAGTTCATCAGTCACCAGAAGTTTACTAAACCGATAGAATTTTCCTTTTTCTGGAATACGAATGGCTACGGGAAAGACACCTTGCGCCTTTCCCGCTTGCACCGCAATTTGCCTGAATTCCTTCTCCATCTGAACCTGAACGTTGGAAGGCAACATCTGCCTTTGGCTGGCCTCTGCTACCTCCTCTGCCCTACCACCTTTCAAATATGCTTCCTCTACCGGTTCCTTTGCCTCTTTTACATTTCCCCCAAAATCTTTATATTTGTAGTCCTCAGGTAACCAAACTGACCAATATAGTTCGCTTGCAGGAATATCTGCTTTCGGCAGAAAGGCTTTCAGTTCGCCACTCTTCTCAAATTTTATCCCCTTGGTAAGATAGACTACTTCTACCGGGAAAGGCCTCATATCACCTTCTCCAGGTTTTGACCTCTCCAATTGAACGAGAATTTTATTTTCTTTGTCACCTTTCGTCGGTTTAACCGGACGACCGGAAACAAAACTTGACCAGACTTGCGAACTTTCTGGTAAATCAATCGTGACGAATTGTTGAAGATTATTGCGAATGTGATAGACAGCCCGGGTGATGCTCTTCCCGTCTTCGGTGAATAGAGTAGTAAAAGAAGCCTGGTCAATGGTAGCGACCAAGACCGGTAACCCCTCATGCTTGATTACTTCAATACTCACTGAATAGGGGTGTTTCAAATACTTATAGCCTAAAAGCACTGGATTAGTGGTCATTCCCCAGACCGATTGAGGTAACTCCTTAACATCTGCCTGTTCAATTGAACCGGAAATGCCACTTGTCTTGATTTCCACATTTGTCCTCGCTTCAATTCCAATAAATCCCTTTTCTCGCTCCACCTCCAAGACTTTAATTTCTGGTATCTCTAAAGTCGCTGAAGTGCCTTCCAATACCTTTTCATAAGAGAGTGAAAGCCAATAACTACCTTTGACTTCGCTTTCTGTGCTAATACTTACTATCTGTTGATTATCCTCTTCTATGACTTTGAATTCGCCGCCCTGCAAGTCAAGGAGTCGCACATCCTTAGGAATGCTCAGACGGAAGGAGGAGACTGCAGATTGAAGGATGGAGTAGTTTATGGTTGTTGAACCGCTCAAAATTCCTTCGCCAATAGAAATCAAAGTGGAAATATCAGCGTAGAGAATTGCCGGGGCTCTTTTTTCTTCAGGTGTTGGCTTAGTCCATTCTACTGAAACCCGGTCACACTCAGGCAAGACAGCAGTCACCACTGTTATATTCCCTCGGACGCTTGTCTCGGTGAATGAAGAAGGTTCAACTGAAGCAACCAGATTTGTCTTGGGCATTTGCAAAGTTAAAAGTGAAATCGGCGTGCGAGCGATCGGGAAATCCACCCTCTGTCCCCTCAGAGAAGAAGCAGTCTTCACCACATAACTCAATTTCAAATCATGCCATCCCTGACCTCTAACAATCAATTGATATTGTCCATAATCTCTGGTAAGATTGGTTTTGTTCCCGTCAAAGAGAGCCTCTCTTATTGCCACATTGGAAGGAAGCAGTGGAATAGTTACCCAATCTTTAGTGAGAATGTTAATTGATAAAGAAGCATTAAGGGTCAAAGCGTTTTTGGTCATCAGACCAGAATAAGAACTGCTGGAGACAATAAAGTCTCTTGGTGGTTTTGCTGGCAGAGTATCAGGTTTCATCCCGGCTTCAATGAGTTTCTTTAGTTCAGTCCAGGGGATACTGACCTTGGTATCGGAGAGGTCAGGAATATCTCGCTGTGCCCAGACAGAAAAGGCACAAACCACCAGCACGGCAAAAATCAGTGTGATTCGTTTACTCATTGTTCCTCCTTTTCTTTATGAAGGAAGACTTCTGCAAAATGCCTGTTAAGTGTCATTGCGAGGAGCAAAGCGGTTGCGAGGCGAAGCCGAAGCAAACCCGGAGCAGATTCCTCGCTCTGCTCGGAACAGGCTCCGCAATGTCTTTACAGTGCTTTGTTAAATTTTGGCTCAAAATCTGCCTAGGAAAATCAAATATCAAAATGTAAAAATCAAAATGACATATCAAAAATTAAAAACAAATTCCTTAATTTTGCATTTTGATATTTAAATTTTGCATTTTCTTTCATTTGAGGATGCCCTGAAGCCCCGATTTATCGGGGCTTGGGCTGTCTTTCTTCCCCCGACTTGTCGGGGGACAAGAGAAGAACAAGCCCAGAAGGCTTAAACGCTTGTCAGTGTTGATTTTCCTTCACTCCGTTCAGGATAAATTGTGCCAATTTTAGACAAAATTTTAATAAAGTCCTATCTTTATTTACAATGAGTTGGGATTGCTTCGTCCCGATAAATCGGGACTCGCAATGACAAATTATCTCATTTTGCAGAACTCTATTATGAAGGGTTAGGATTCTGCAACAAAGGTTTTATTACTGAATTACACTAAAACTAATCTCTTAGTCAATCCAAAAACTTACTCAGTCTGAGGCTGAAGAATTGAAAGAAGGTTCTTGTGAGGAATTTATCAATTTCGCAAAGTGTCATTTGGTCGGGGTGGTGGCGCTTATAGCGCCACGCACTAATCGGGGCGGGCGGATTTGAACCGCCGACCTCCTGCTCCCAAGGCAGGCGCGCTAAACCGGGCTGCGCTACGCCCCGCGGGTTTAAGATACGCTTCGCTACGCTCGGCAGTAGCGAGTAGCAAGAAGAGAGTCTTGGGTTAATTGAGTTTGTTGAGTTTTTTGGGTTCATTGGGTTTTAATAACCCGATAAACTCAATAAACCAAGAAAACCCCATAAACCCAATACTCTCTACTATTTTATTGAAATTCTGAAGCAAATATATATAAATATACCAAAAATAGAAAAATAAAAGCAAGAAAAAAAGATTGAAGAGGACAAAAAACTGGCGACGCCATGAGCAAAAAAACTATTGTCATAGAGGGGATTAGTGTGGTATAATAATGAAAGTTAAATCTCAAAATTTTCAAATTTTGGGTTTGTCCCGCCATAGGCGGGGTGATATTTTTGTTATTTGATGTTTCATTTTTGATTTTTCTAAGGTCTGAAGATGTCCGGCAAAATTCTTATTAAAGGCGCCAGAGAGCACAATCTCAAAAATATTGATTTAGAAATCCCCCGAGATAAATTGGTAGTCATTACCGGACTCTCTGGCTCAGGAAAATCTTCCTTGGCATTTGATACCATCTACGCTGAGGGGCAGAGACGCTATGTAGAATCGCTTTCTGCCTACGCCCGGCAATTCCTTGGTGTAATGGAAAAACCTGATGTTGATTACATTGAGGGACTCTCCCCAGCTATTTCTATTGAACAACGCACTGCCGCAAAAAACCCTCGCTCCACCGTGGCTACCGTAACAGAGATTTACGATTACCTACGCGTTCTCTTTGCCCGAATTGGCACTCCTTACTGCTACAAATGCGGTCGGCAAATCACTTCACAGACAGTGCAACAAATTGTTGACAATCTCCTGGAATATCCCGAAGGAACAAAAATTCAAATTTTGTCTCCTTTAGTTCGCAGCAGGAAAGGAGAATATAAAGAACTCTTTGAAAAAGTCAGAAAAGAAGGGTATGTGCGGGTGAAGATAGACGGGAGAATTTATGAATTAGATAGTCCAATAAATCTTGATAAGAATAAGAAACATACTATTTCAGTGATTGTAGATAGAATAGCCGTAAGCGAGAAATCCAAAAAGAGATTGGCTGATTCTCTGGAAACTGCCCTGAGATTGGCTGAACGGATGCCTCTGCCCGAAGACCAGCAGAAAGGAATAGTTTTGCTTTCAGTTGATGGTGAAGAAAAAATCTTCTCTGAACGATTGGCTTGCCCTACTTGCGGCATTTCCTATGAAGAACTCAGCCCGAGAATGTTTTCCTTCAATAATCCTTATGGTGCCTGTTCCACTTGTTCAGGACTTGGCACGAGAATGGAAATTGACCCTGATTTAGTCATTCCAAACCCGGATTTGACCGTAGCCGAAGGAACTATTACTGCTTGGGGTGACCCAGAAGGACGCTGGATTGGCACTCAATTAGAAGCGGTCGCCAGAGAATATCACTTTAGCCTGGATGTTCCCTGGCGAGAATTACCGGGGATGGCCAAGGAAATATTACTCTGGGGAACAAAAGGAAGAGAACTCAAAATCAAATATCGGGGTCAATCCGGGAACTATTATGAGTTTCATAAAAGTTTTGAAGGCGTGATTCCAAACTTGATGCGACGCTATAAGGAAACAACTTCAGACTATATTCGCTACGAAATTGAAAAATTTATGTCTATTCTTCCCTGTCCAGATTGCCAGGGCAAACGCTTGAAAAAGGAGAGTCTTTCGGTAAAGATTGCTAATAAGTCAATCGCTGAAATTACTCAGATGTCAGTGAAGGAAGCCAAAAGATTTTTTTCTGAAGGATTGAAACTCAGCACTAAAGAAGAAAAAATTGCTCATCAAGTCTTGAAAGAAATCAATGCCCGTCTGGGATTTCTGATTGATGTCGGTTTAGATTACTTGACTTTGGACCGTTCCTCAGAAACTCTCGCTGGTGGGGAAGCCCAGAGAATTCATCTGGCTACGCAGATTGGCTCAAGTCTGGTGGGTGTCCTCTATGTTTTGGATGAGCCCTCTATCGGTTTACACCAGCGCGATAATAGACGACTTCTTTCCACTCTGAAGTCTTTAAGAGATTTAGGTAATACAGTAATGGTAGTGGAACACGACCGTCAGACAATTCTTTCTGCAGACAATGTGATTGACTTGGGTCCGGGTGCTGGAGAAGAAGGCGGAAAGGTAGTGATTACTGGCACTCCGGAAGAAATCGCCAATTGTAAAAATTCTATTACTGGTGATTATCTTGCGGGGCGAAGATGGATTGAAGTGCCAAAGCAAAGGAGAAAAATCTCCGGCAGGTGTCTAATAATCAAAGGGGCCGCTGAGAATAATCTGAAATCCGTTGATGTAAAAATACCCTTGGGCACCTTCACCTGCATTACTGGCGTCTCTGGCTCAGGGAAGAGTACTTTAGTAAATGATATTCTCTATCGTGCCTTAGCACAGCAATTCTATTACTCAAAGACCCCCCCCGGAAAACACAAAGGGATAGTGGGCACAGAGAATATTGATAAGGTAATTAATATTGACCAGTCGCCAATCGGACGGACCCCCCGTTCAAATCCAGCAACTTACACCGGTGTTTTTACCTATATTCGTGAACTTTTTTCACAAGTGCCAGAATCAAAGATGCGCGGCTATAGACCTGGAAGATTTAGTTTTAATGTCAGAGGAGGTCGCTGTTCCGCCTGTGAAGGAGATGGTGTTAAAAAGATTGAAATGCACTTCTTACCAGATGTCTATATTACCTGCGAGGTTTGTAAAGGCAAGAGATACAATCGTGAAACATTGGAAGTCTTATATAAAGGAAAATCAATTGCGGATATCTTAGAAATGTCTGTCTCTGAAGCATTGAAATTTTTTGAAAATATTCCTAAGATTAAACGCAAATTAAAGACACTCTATGATGTAGGTTTGGGCTACATTCATCTGGGACAATCCGCCACCACTCTTTCCGGGGGTGAGGCGCAAAGAGTCAAATTATCTACTGAACTTTCCAAAGTTTCTACCGGGCAGACCCTTTATATCCTTGATGAACCCACCACTGGCTTGCATTTTGAAGATGTGAAGATGTTATTGAATGTGCTAAATCGTTTAGTAGACAAAGGAAATACTGTTTTAGTAATTGAGCATAATTTGGATGTGATTAAAGTAGCTGATTGGATTATTGACCTTGGTCCAGAGGGTGGTGATGAGGGTGGAGAGATTATTGCTGAAGGAACTCCGGAGGGGGTAGCGAAAGAGGAAGACTCCTATACTGGCAAGTTCTTAAAGGCGGAATTGGGAAAAAAGCTGTAATGCAAAAATGAAACCACAAATTGACACGAATTCACACATAGTTTATATAATAGCGGGTAGCGAGAGTATTTTGGGTGAATTTTCCAGCTCCGTAGGAGCAAGATGTTAATAGGGATATAGAAATATCGCAAATGAGCATAGCTCCGTAGGAGCGAAATGTTTATAGATTGAGTTTATGAGTAAGAATTCTTTTTTTCTCCGCTGAAAAGCGAACTACGAAATGCGATAGATAGATAGCGGAAGAAAAGGCGGTCTGTGTATTTGCGTTTATTTTAAGTTATCGGAAATGGCGGGTTCAAAATGAGCAAAGGAATGAAGAATATGAAAAAAATAAAATATCAGCATTCTTTGGGGTAGAAATTAATCAGGACATTATTAATTATTTAAGTACTGTAAATATTGGCAGTAATATTAAGATAATCAGGGCTGATTATCTTTTATGGCAGCCAGAGGTGTCTTTTGATTTAGTTATTGGCAATCCGCCTTACGGCATTCCCAGTCTTTCCCAACATTACACCATAAGAATAGACCTTGCTACCAAGGAAAAATATAAAAGTCTGTATGAGACTTGGTATGGAAAATATAATGTTTATAAGGTCTTTATGAAAAAGGCACGCCGATTGCCCAAAGAAGGGGAGACAGTTAATTTTTACGAAGGGAGGCGTCAATGAAAGTGAAGTATAACAGGACGATTTATTACTCACTCGTATGTCTCAAGTGTGGAAGCGAAACTCAAATTGACAATGAATATGGTAAAGATTTAACCGGCACGAAAATTGATTGTGAAAACTGTGGTGAAAAGCTTGAGATTACAAATTACGGAGAGACAATATACAAGTGAGGAGGAACAATGAAAAAACCGTATTGGATTATCGTAGGACCGGAAGAAAGTTGGAAAACCGCTTTCAGTCACCAAGATATTTGGGGTGTTAAGGAAGCGCTCTATGCCGAGTGGAAAGCGTTAGATCCTGAAGATATTATATTTTTCTACGTTACCGCACCAATAGGAGGTATCATCGGTATAGGAAGAGTCGCTACTAAGTTTATTCAGGATAGGCCCCTCTGGCCTGACGAAATTGCGTCAGGAAAATTGATTTACCCGTATCGCTTCGAATTTCATGTTGATTATCTAATAGAGCAAAAGGAGTGGGAAATCAAAAAATTCCTATTAAATTATCTCCCCGAGCGCGTGGAGGAATTGATCTCTTAAAAGAAGAAATGGTGGAAAAACTTCATAAAATGTTTGCAGAGAAATTTAATTACCCAATCCACATAAGTGAAAAGAGAAAAGTTGAAGAGGTTAGTCAAGAAATTGCTAAAGCCGAAGAACCTTCTCTAGGCCATACTAAACTTCAAGAATTGATATTTGAAATTGGGCGATTGAACCGTTTGATAAGTGAAAAGGAATATCCTATGGAAAATGAAAAATTGGATGTTGTCTGGCGAAGAATCGACAAAGGTGTTCCTACCCGTGTATTTGAGATTCAAATAGGCGGAGATATCTATCATGCTCTTGGAAAATTAAAGCACGCATTTGACCTTTGGAACAGCAATATTTTTCTTGTAGCCCAAGACAAAGACATTGAGAAAGCTGAGATACTTTTAAGCGGAACTTTCCATGAAATAAAGGATAAAATCAAGATGATTTCAATTCCCCAGATTCATGAATTACATCAGCAGAAATGCCGATGGGTCGATCTTGAGAAAAAGATAGGGTTGCTTTGAGCCGATAGAAGAAAAAATGAGAAATGATTCGTGAGGGAATTTCCGCTGTGAAGAAAATTTCATTAGAATTGTCTGGAGAATCTTAGTTAGAGGGTCGGGGTTCTCTTGCACTTATGTCAAAAGTACAAGGATACTCTCTTTGGTTAATGCCCACTGGCGAAGTTTACGAGAAATTAAATAGTTTGATTTCTCAACTGAGTGAAAAATATAATGCACCTTATTTTGAGCCCCATATAACTCTTATCAGTGAAATTTTGGGCTTGGAGAAGGAAATTGTTTCAAAAACAGATCAACTTGCTTCTGTTGTTCAACCGTATAGAATTGAATTCAGTAGAGTAGAATATCTTGATGAATATTTCAAGTGTCTGTTTATTAGAGTAAAAGAAACTGACGCAATTATGAGAGCAAACCAAAAAGCAAGAAAAATATTTGGGAGAGAAACCGACTCACAATACATCCCTCATCTAAGTTTAGTGTATGGAGATTTTTCGCCCCAAACAAAAAAAGAAATAATTAGAGAAATTGGAAGAGAATTTAATCTTGGCTTTGATGTAGACAGAATACACTTATTCTCAACTAATGGTAAGCCAGAAGTCTGGCATAGAGTAAAAGAATTTCCTCTAATCTTTTAAACTGGAGGGCAAGGAAAAAACCTACCCACGAATTTTCCGCCAAAGGCGGATCCGCCTCCGGCGGAAACACGAATATACATTAATCTCCGATAAAAGAATTCTTTACAAATTATTTGTGTTCATTCGTGTCTATTCGTGGTTTAATGTATAATTTCCTAGGAGGTTAAACAAATGGAACTAAAAATTGTTAAAATTGATAAACCCGAAGATACCAATATCATTCTGGGACAGGCACATTTTATCAAGACAGTAGAAGACCTTTATGAAGCAATGGTCAATTCCGTCCCTGAGATGAAATTCGGTATTGCCTTTTGCGAGTCATCTGGCGCCTGTTTAGTGCGGGTAGAAGGAAATGACGAAGAACTGAAAAAGTTAGCAGGACAAAATGCCTTGAATCTCGGTGCTGGACATTCGTTCATTATTATTTTGAAGAATGCCTTTCCGATTAATGTTTTAAATGCCGTTAAAATGGTGCCAGAAGTCTGCAATGTTTTTTGTGCGACGGCAAATCCTGTAGAAGTAGTTATTGCTGAAACTGAACAGGGAAGAGGAATCTTAGGTGTGATTGATGGTTTGAAGCCAAAAGGGATTGAGGATGAAGAAGGAATCAAATGGCGGAAGGAATTTTTAAGGAAGATTGGATATAAAAGGTAGTAGAGAAAATGGCAGATTTATATGTTAGCTAAATTTCAAAAGTGAACCATTTAAACTTCAAAAGTGAACTGCTGTAGATCACTGATTTTTACTCTTTGAACATCGATAAGTTTGTTATTACACCAGAATCTGACCTCAGCTATGCCG